>DATFVL010000081.1 GCA_035260325.1 Candidatus Methylomirabilota bacterium
GCCCGCTCGGTGAACCGGGTGACCGGGTCGGCGCCGCACCAGCGGCTCCAGACGAGGACCGGCACGGGCTGCCAGCCGTGGGCGGCGAGCACCGAGGGGGTCGCGTGGTCGCCCGTGACCACGAGCACGTCGGGCGCGAGCTTCCGGAGCTCGGGCACGAAGCCGTCGAGGCGCTCGAGGGCGGCGACCTTGGCGTCGAAGTCCCCGTCCTCGCCCGCCTTGTCGGTGTCCTTGTAGTGGAGGAAGAAGAAGTCGTACGCCTCGCGATGCTCGCGGAGCGTCGCGACCTCTTCGGCGAAGGTGGCCCCCGTCTTCAGCACCTCCATGCCGACGAGCTTCGCGAGGCCCCGGTACATGGGGTAGGCGGCGATCGCCGCCGACCGGAGGCCGAAGACCTCGGGGAAGCGCGGGAGCGTCGGGAGCCGGTCGAACCCGCGCAGCAGCACCATGTTGGCCGGCGCCGCGTCGGCGAGCCGGCGCCTGGCCTCGGCGACGAAGGCGTTCACGCGCTGGGCGGTCGCCTTCGCCCGGGGCTCGAGCGCCCTGACGGGCAGCGGCGGCGTGCCGAGCTGCTGGGGATCGGTCTCGGAAAGGCGCCCGGAGAGGCGGCCCCCCTTGCCGCGGCCGCGGAGGACGAGGACGAAGCGGTGCTCCTTGACCGGCTCGACGAAGACCTCGACGCCCGGCAGCCGGATGCCGCGCAGGCGCGCGGTGAGCTTCACGCAGAGCTCGGTCGCGATCCGCCCAGCGCGCCGGTCGGTGATCCGTCCCTCCCGGTCCACCGTGCAGAAGTTCCCGCGCGCGGCGACGTCGCCGGCGCGCAGGTCGAATTCGATGCCGAGCGCCTCGAGGACGCCGCGGCCCACCTGGTAGCGGAGCGGGTCGTAGCCGAAGAGGCCCAGGTGGCCGGGGCCGCTCCCCGGCGTGATGCCCGGCGCGACGTGGCGGATGAGGCCGCACGCCGACTCGGCGGCGAGTGCCCCGAGGTTCGGCAGGCTCGCGGTCTCGAGCTCGGACCGGCCGGTCTCGGGGCGGGGAAGGCCGGCCAGCCCGTCGAGCGAGAGTACGACGATCTTCGTCGTGTTGGCGATGACGAGCGGCGCGATCAGCTCGAGCATCGGCCCGCCGCGCTCAGGCGTCCTTCACCGGGTTCTCGAGCCGGCCGAGGCCCGTGATCTCGAGGCTGCAGACGTCGCCGGGCTGGAGGAACACCGGCGGCTTGCGCGCGAAGCCCACGCCCGGCGGGGTCCCGGTGGCGATCAGGTCGCCGGGGGAGAGCGTCATGAGTCCCGAGAGGTAGCTGACGAGGTAGCGCACGTCGAAGATGAACGTCTTCGTGTTGCCGTGCTGCATCTGTTTTCCGTTCACCCAGAGCTTGAGCTCGAGGACGTGCGGATCGCGGATCTCGCTCGCGTCCGCGATGTACGGTCCCACCGGCGCGAAGGTCTCGGGGATCTTGCCCGCCATCCACTGGCTCGTGATGAACTGGAAGTCGCGCGCGCTGGCGTCGTTGATGATCGTGTAGCCCCAGACGTGGTCGAGCGCCTGCTCCTTCGCGACGAAGCGCGCGGTGCGGCCGATGACGACGCCGAGCTCCACCTCCCAGTCGAGCTGCTGGGAGCCCCGCGGGCGGAGGATGGGCTCGCCCGGGTCGAGGATCGCGTTCGACCACTTGGCGAAGATCGGCGGCTCCTTGGGGATCGGCTGGTTCGCCTCCGCCGCGTGGTCCCGGTAGTTGAGGCCGATGCAGATGAACTTGCCCGGATCGGTGATCGGCGCGTGGAGCCGCGCGTTCGACGCGGGGACGGTCACCCACTCGGTGATACCCGCGATCGCGTCCTGGGCCGCCACGCCGCCTTCGAGGAAGGCGCGCGTGCTCGAGGGCACGAGGGCGGCGGCGATCTCCTGGGCCCGCACCACCCCGCGCCGGGTCAGCGTCGCCGCGAGCGACGCCTGGAGGTCGGCGATGCGCTCACCCTGGAGCGCCCCGAGGCGCGGGGACTGGCCATTGGTGGAGAAGCGTACGAGTTTCATGGGCGAAGGCCTCCCGGGCGAAAATTATGGCCAATTATAGCCCTTCCATGGAGTTAGGTGGGCGCCCGGGGCCTGCGATATACTTTTTTTCTCCCGGGACCGTGGCCGGGGAGACCAGGAGGGACGTGATGAGACTGCTCGCCCGTTCGATCGCGCTCGCGGTCGTGCTCTCGCTCCTGCTCAGCGGGCCGGCTGCGCCTCTGGCGGCGGCGCAGCAGCCGGCCCCGGCCCAGCCCGACCTCATGCAGGAGGCGCTCAAGACCACCCAGCGCGACCAGTCCGGATCGGACCTCTACGACGTCGGCGCCGGCTTCGCGAACATCGCGTACGTGCCTGGTAAGGCGTTCGTCTGCGGCCTCGGCGTGGGCGCCGGAGTCATCCTGCTCATCATCACGCTCGGCCACGGCTACAAGGCCGCGGCGGCCGCGGGCGAGGAAGGCTGCGGCGGCAAATGGGTGCTGAAGGGCGACGACCTGCGGGCGGTGCCCCGGGTCGAGGAAGCCGCCCGGCTCCAGTAGGCGCGCGGCGCCGGCTCGTCGCCGTCCTCTTCGTGGTGCTGCTGGCGGCGTTCGCCGCCGGCATCTGGGGCACGATCCTCCGTCCCGCCGCCCACGAGGTGCGCGGCACGCTCGCCGCGCGCCCGGCCGCCAACCTGATCCTCGTCAACCACGAGCCGGTCGCGGGCCTCGGCATGGCGGCGATGGAGCTGATGGCGGTCTTCGCCGAGCCCGCGCTGCTCGACACCGCGGGCGTGAAGCCGGGCGACCGCGTGCGGCTCGCCGTCCGGCTCGACGGCGATCGCCTCGTCCTCCTCCGGGTCGAAAAAGTCTACTGATGGCCGCGCGCGCGGGCGAGCCCGCGCACGTACGCGACCAGCTCCCGGATGTCCTCGTCCTTGAACGCGGCCCCGAAGGCGGGCATCCCGGGGCGGCCGATGGGCGCCCCGCCGTGCTTGATGATGTCGAAGAGATACTGATCGCTCTCGCGCCCGGCGCGTGCCGGATCGGTGAGATCCCCGGGGCGGACGAGGAAGAGCGCCGCGCGCCACGAGCCCCGGCCGTCGGCCCCGTGGCACTCCGCGCAGAGGGCGTCGAAGACGCGCTCGGCGCGCGACGCACCCGGCCGCGGATGCCCCGTGTCGAGGAGCCAGGCGAGGCCCGCTGCGAAGACGCCGAGGGCCACGATGGCGAGGGCGAGCACGGGCAGGGGGCGAAGGGCGCGGGGCACGGCGCCGAGAATAGCATCCGGAGCGATCAGAAAAGCCACTTGACAAGGGGCGCCCTGGAAGCATAAAGAAGCTAATTCTTTAGGGTTGTTGGACCGTTCCGGTCGATCGCTTCGAGGACAGCCAAGGAGGCTCACGATGAATCACCCGCGTCGAGTCCAGACCGACTCCTCAACAGTCAACCGCCGGAAATTCCTCGCGGTCACCGGTGCGGGCGTCGCGGGAGGTGCCTTGGCGACCATGCTGGATGCCCGCCAGGCGCCGGCCCAGATCAAAGGGACGACCCTGCGGATTCTGCAGTGGAGCCACTTCATCCCCGCCTACGACGCCTGGTATGACAGGTTCGCCAAGGAGTGGGGCGACAAGAACGGCGTCAAGGTGCGGGTGGACCACATCCCCCACCTCGATATCCCAGCGCGCATGGCCGCCGAGTTCGCGGCCGGCGCCGGCCACGACATCATCTACAACGGCTCGTCTATCCTCACCCGGCTCTACTACAAGAACCTGGTGGATCTTACCGACATCGCCGATGCGGCCGGCAAGAAGTACGGGGGCTGGATCCCGGCGGCGAGGTCGCTCGTCGAGGTGGAGGGACGCTGGTTTGGCCTTCCGATCTTCTACATCTTGGCGCCGATGCTCTACCGGAAGGACCTGTTCGAGCAGAACAACCTGAAGCCGCCGGACACCTGGGAGCTGGCGCGGGTGGCGGCGCGCACGCTGAAGCCCAAGGGGCATCCCACCGGGATCGCGTTGTCCCAATGCGCCGACGCGAACCTCTTCTGGCGTTCGATGTGCTTCAGCTTCGGCGGGACGGAGGCGGAGCCCTCGGGTGAGAACCCCACCCTCGACTCGAAGGAACTGCGGGAGTTTCTCCGCTTCGCCAAGGCGATCTTCGACGAGGGCATGACGCCCGAGGTGTTCTCCTGGGATGACGCCTCCGACAATCGCTACCTGGCCTCGGGCATCGCGTGTTGGGTCCACGACGCGATCTCGGCCTACCGCACCACCGAGGACACCAACCCTCCGGTGTTCAAGAACACCTTCCTCGGGCTCGAGCCCCAGGGGCTGCCGGGTAAGAGGGTGAGTGTCGCGGCGCCGAACGTCTGGATGGTGTGGAAGTTCTCGAAGAACCAGCAGGCGGCCAGGGAGTGGCTGTCCTATCTGATCGACAACGATCTGGAAGGCATGGTCCAGAGCCGCGGCTACAACATGCCGTATCTCAACGACCGCTACAAGAAGCCGATGCCCGTCATCGGGACCGACCCGAAGCTGCAGATCCTCCAGGACTTCCCGAAGATCGTCGCCTTCTATGGCTATCCCGGGCCATCCACGACCCCCATCCAGGAGATCGTCAACACCTTCGTCTTCCCGGACATGGTCACTCGCGTGGCGCGCGGGGTGAACATAGAGGAAGCGATCAAGTGGGGTGTGGGCGAGTACCGGCGGATCTACGCCAAGCACAAGCGCGCATGACGGTCGCATGACGGTAAGGTCGTCGAGCGGCGGCCCGGACGCGGCAAGCGCCCGGGCCGCCGTCGTTTCTGTAGGGGCCCGGGTAGGGCCCCGCGCGTGGTGGCGCCGCCAGTCGTCACAACGGCTCGCCTTCGGCTACCTCCTGCTGGCTCCTGCTGTCCTCTACGTCCTCCTTCTCGTGGGCGCCCCGTTCCTGTTCTCGCTGTGGCTGGCCCTCAGCGATGCCAATGTCGGCGAGCCGGTGGCGAGCTTCGTGGGGCTGGAGAACTTCGGGGCCGCGCTCGAGAGCGACGTCTTCTACACCGCCCTCACCAACAGCATCGTCTTCACGGTGGTGGCGGCGATCTTCAAGGGCTTGCTCGGGACTACGCTCGCCTTCCTGCTGCTCCAGCCGTTCAAAGGCAAGAAGATCGTCCGGGGCTTGGTCGTGATCCCCTTCACGCTGCCGATCAGCATCAGCGTTCTGTCCTGGAAGTGGATGTACGACTCCCAGTTCAGCGTCATCAACTGGTTCCTGAGCCGGATCGGGCTCATCGGTAGCTACGGCTCTGCGGACTGGCCTGTGTGGCTGGGCCAGCCTCACCTGGCGTTCGCGGCCTGCATCATCGTCAACGTCTGGCGCAACTTCCCGTTCTCGGCCATCGTGCTGCTGGCGGGGTTCACGTCGGTGCCGACCGAGGTGATCGACGCCGCCAAGGTGGACGGCACCACCTTCATGCAGCGGTTCCGCTACGTGGTGGTGCCGATGATCGCCCCGATCCTCCTGATCGGCTTCCTGTTCGACACGGTGTTCACGCTGTCGGACCTCAGCATCGTGTATCTCTTGACCCAGGGCGGGCCGGCCAACGCGACCAAGATCTTGCCCGTGCTCGCGTACCAGGTCGGCATCCAGTCGGGGGCACTCGGCCGAGGCGCGGCCATCTCGCTCTTTCTCTTTCCGCTACTGCTGCCGCTCATGATCCTGCTCCTGAGGAACATCAAACGGAGAGAGTACTAGCCCGATGGCCGCCCCGCGCACGCGCCGCCAGAAAGAGATACGGCGCCATCTCTGGATCTACGGCGCGCTCACGCCCTACGTCGTCATCGCCGTCTTCCCCATCTACTGGATGGCCATCACCGCCTTCAAGCAGGATCCCGATCTCTATCGGATGGACCAGTTCCCGCTGTGGTTCCACCTGGCGCCGACCTGGAAGCACTTCAGGTATCTCTTCACCGACACGAACTACGGTGCCTGGATCATCAACACCATGACCATCGCGGCGTGGGTGGCGGTGATCACGCTGCTCGCCGCGGTGCCTGCGGGCTATGCGCTGGCGCGATTGCGCATTCCGGGCTCTGAGAATTTGGGGATCGCGGTGTTCATGACCTACCTCGTCCCCGCCATCATCCTCTTCCTCCCGCTCTCCAGGGTCGTGTCGATGCTCGGCCTTCAAGACAGCTGGTGGGCGCTGGTGCTGGTATACCCGACAGTCACGATCCCGTTCTGCACGTGGCTCCTGATGGGCTTCTTCAAGACAGTACCCATGGAGATGGAGGAGGCGGCGCGGGTAGACGGCTGCGGCTACTTCGGCGCGCTCGTGCGGGTCGTGCTCCCCGTGAGCCTCCCCGGGGTCCTCACCTCGGTGATCTTCGCCTTCACGCTCTCGATGCAGGATTTCCTTTACGGCCTAGCCTTCGTCGCGCCGGGCGACCAGAAACCGGTCACCGTGGGTGTGCCCACGGAGCTGATCCGGGGCGACGTGTTCTTCTGGGGCTCACTGATGGCGGCGGCGCTGATGGTGGGGCTGCCGGTGGCGCTCCTCTACAACTTCTTCTTGGACCGGTTCATCCAGGGCATCACCGGCGGCGTCACCAAGTAGGGCTCGGAGGGGGCCGTCAGGGCCCCCTCCGAAAAAACTATTCGGGATCGGGCTTCTGCACCGGATCCGGCCGGCCGGGATAGCCGATATGGAGCATGATGTACTTCACGGGCTGGCCGCTCCTGTTCGCGTGGTTGTGCCACCACCCGCCGTTGTCCATGAACGACTGCCCGGCGCCGTGGTACTGGGCGCCCTGGATGCCGACGGGCCCCGCTTCGTAAAAGGTGGTCAGGATGCCTTCGACGACGTAGATGTAGGTCGGCATCCTGAACTGCTGGCGCCCGGTCTGACCGCCCGGCTCGAGGACGACGGTCGAGCCCGTGATCAACAGCGGCGCGTTGACGGTGGCGGAGAAGCCTCCGAGCGAGGTGATGAGGCCTTTGACCATGACGCCCTTCGGGTCCTTCGAGTCCTGGGCGTCGGCCGGCAAGCCGGCCAAGCCGATGAGCAGGGCCGCTCCGACGGTAACCACCATTCTGATGATCATTGGTCACGCTCCCGGCAAAAAGGTGTGAGCACCGCGTGAGGTCCCTCGATTGTGCGCGAAAACTAGCATCTGCCATCGCAGCGTGTCAAGGCTGAGTTCGAGGCGATGCGCTGGAGCCGTGGGTATGGCCGTGGCCTGCGTCCTGGCCGCTGTCCCGACGCTGGTCGTCAGCGGCGAGGTGCCACAGGTCGAGGTGGTCGCGACCGGCTTCGTCCGGCCCATCCAGCTCGCGTTCGATGGCCCTGGCCGGCTCGTCGTGCTGAGTCACGGCCGGAGCGATACCGCCGCTGCCGAGATCGTCTGGCTCGATCTGGGCGGCGCACCGGTTGACGCGTCGCGCCTCCCGCGCGTCGTCGTCCCGTTCGCGACGGAGCCGCGCAAGGCCTCGTTCGGCAGCTTGGCCGTCGATCCGAGCTCAGGGGATCTCCTACTCGGGGAGGAGAACGGCAATCGCATCTACCGTTTCTCCGCCGACCGGCGGCTGACGTCGCTCGCCGTCGGTTTGCAGCATCTGGTGGGCGGCAGTGCTTTCGCGGTCGACCGCCATGGTCGCCTGGTCGTCGTGGACTACCTGAGCGCCGACACACAGCTCCGCTCGGAGACGCCACCACCGCCTGGCCTCGACGTGCTCTCTGACCGCAACTATCAGGGACCGCTCATCTTTCGTATCGACCTCAACGACGAGGGACCGCGCCCGCGCCGACTCGACTTGGTGGCGCCGCTCTTTCCACGGCGCTTGACGCCCACGCCGGGGCGCGAACCGCTCCCCCGCTTCGTGTCCGTGGCCGCTCGCCCAGACGGCGAGGTGATCGTTCTCAGCTCGCTCGGTGAGGTGTGGACCCTGACCGCCGGCGGTGACTTCAGCCTGCGCGCCCGTCTGCCCTCAGGGAATTACCAGCGGATCAGCATGGCGCTGGCGCCCGACGGCAGCGTATTCGTGAGCAGTGGGTTGCACATCCGCGAGATCTTCCGGGTTTCCGCCGACGGGGTCGTGACGACCATTGCCCGCGGGCTGGGCGATCCCGAGGGGATCGCCGTGGATCGTTCCGGCGCGCTCTATGTTGCCGAGAGCGCGCTCCACCGGATCATCCGCATCGTCCCGACGGGTCGCTGACCCGTCAGGCTCCTTCGACCATCGCCGCGGTGAGGCCGCGCACATAGCCCCGCGCGAAGACGGCGGAGATCGTGATCACGGGGATCGCCAGCAAATTGACCCCCGCCACCCCGGCCAGTTCGTCGAGAGCCACGTCGAAGGTCCCGAGCCCGGCCGTGATGGTCTGGTTTTGCCCGCTCAGGAGGAAAACGGAGGCGATCATGAAGTCGCTGGCGACGGTCCCGAGGGTGAAGATGCCCGCGGCGACGAGGACGGGGCGGCTCATGGGCAGGATGATGCGGAAGAACGCGGTGGCGCGGCTCGCGCCCTCGATCAGGGCCGCCTCCTCGATCTCCCGCGGCAGGTGCTGGAAGTAGGCCGAGAGCATCCACACGCAGAACGGCAGGGCCATGGTGGGATAGATGAGGAGGAGGGCTAGGAGGTTGTCGTCCAGCCCGAGCCCGTTCACGACCTGGAAGAGCGGGACGAAGAGGATGGTCTGCGGGATCACATAGGTGGCGAAGATCGCGCGCCGCCACCACCGGAACCCCGGCGGACGTAGCCGGCCCAGTGCGTAGGCCCCGGCGACACTGGCCGCGAGGGTCGCTACCACCGAGCCGGCAAAAACGAACAGGGTGTTTGCGATCCAGTCCAAGAAGGGGTAGGAGCGGCGGAGCGCGTCTCCCACGAAGCCGCGGACCTCGCTCTTGCGCTCGAACAACTCCTCGAAGTTCTCGAGGGTTGGATTCATCACGATGAACGGATTGCCGAAGACATCCTCCTCGGGGGTCTTCAGCGACTGTACTAGCATGAAGTAGATCGGGAAGAGGCAGTAGACCGTGGCCAGGAGCATCAGGCTCCCATGGCCGAGCTTCGCCCACCAGGGCCTCGGGTTCATGCAGCCTCCCGCTCCGGGGCATCGAACAGGCGGAACAGCACCAGCATGACGGCGAGCAGGAACGGGACCAGCGTCAGCGACAGCGCCGAGGCGGGCCCGAACTGGCCCGCCTTGATCACGAGCCAGTAGGCGTTGGTGCCGATGACGGGGAAGACGATGCGGCCCGCGGTGAGCATCCAGACATTGGCGAGGTCGGCGAAGGCGCTGGTGAGCGAGAGGAACACTCCCAGCGCGAGGAACGGCTTCAGCAGCGGCACGGTCACCAGGCGGAAGCGGCGCCACGCACTCTTCGATTCCAGGAGCGCGCACTCGAACAGTTCGGGCGGGATGGCGTTGATGCCGGCCAGGAGCAGCACAGCGATAAAGGAGCTGCCGCGCCAGATGTTGAACAAGATGACGCTGACAAAGGCCCAGGCTCCGCCGCCGAAGACGCTGTCAACGCTATACTTCAGATGTCCCATGAACGGGGCGTAGGCGGTGGTGGTCGGGGGGTTCAGGGTCCAGTACCACCCGATCACGCTCACGCCCGCGGGATACGCCCAGGGGAGGAAGATGGCCAGGAAGACGAGGGTCCGGCCCCGGAACGGCCGGGTGAGGAGCAGGGCGAAGCCGAGCCCGAGCGCCAGCTTCGCCAAGCTCGTGACGGCGGCGTACACGACTGTCACCGTCGCCGCGCGCCAGAACCCCGGATCGGCCAGAAGGCGCCGGTAGTTCTCGAGCCCGACGAACGCCGTCGGGCCGTCCTTGAGCGGCGAGAGGTCGGTCAGGCTCGTCCAGACCTCCCAGCCGACCGGGTACGCCACCACCGTGAGGAGGAGCAGCAGGGTGGGAGCCAGGAGCAGGTACGCGAGCCCGACCTCTCGACGCCGCACGGTGCCCGGAAGGCTCATGCTCAGCGGGCTACGATACACGAGACGCCCGGCGGCGGTCACTCCGTCAGGAGCCGGTAGCCCACACCCGGCTCCGTCAGGAGGTGTCGGGGCTGCGCGGGGTTCTGCTCGAGCTTCCGCCTGAGGTGCGCCATGTAGACGCGGAGGTAGTGGGACTGGTCCTCCGCGTTCGGGCCCCAGACCTCGCGGAGCAGCTGCCGCTGCGTGACGACCTTCCCCGCGTAGCGCACGAGCGTCGCCAGGAGCCGGAACTCGATCGGCGTCAGGTGCACCTCGGCGCCGCGGGCCAGGACCCGGCGGCGGCCGAGGTCGATCTGGAGGTCGCCGACCGAGAGCGTGGACTCGACCGACTCCTCGCCCACGCGCGCGCGGTGGCGGAGGGCGACGCGCATCCGCGCGAGCAGCTCGCCGACGCCGAAGGGTTTGCTCAGATAGTCGTCGGCGCCGGCGTCGAGCGCCGCGACCTTGTCGGGCTCCTGGCCGCGCGCCGAGAGGACGATGATCGGGACCGCGCTCCACTCGCGGAGCCGCCGGATCACCCGGAGGCCGTCGATGTCCGGTAGGCCGAGGTCCACGATGACGACGTCCGGCTGCCGGCTCGCCGCCTCGATGAGCCCGTCCTCGCCCGTGCCCGCCTCGAAGACGCGGTAGCCCTGGCCGGTGAGCGCCGCGCGCAGGAAGCGCCGGATCTGCGGCTCGTCCTCGACGACGACGACCGCGGGCTCAGCCATCCGTCGCCGTCGGCGGCGGCGCGCCCGTGATCGGCAGCGTGAACAGGAAGGCGACGCCGCCTTCCGGGAGGTTCTGGGCCCAGATCCGGCCGCCGTGGGCGCGGACGACGCCCTGACAGATCGCCAGCCCGAGCCCGGCGCCCCGGCCCTTGTCGGTCCGCCCGCGGTAGAACTTCTCGAAGACCTTGTCCTCCTCGCCGGGGGGCAGGCCCGGACCGCGGTCGGCCACCTCGACGGTGGCCGCGCTGTCCGTCGCCGTCGCGATGATCTCGATCGGGCTGGTGGGCGGCGTGTACTTGAGCGCGTTGTCGAGGAGGTTGACCAGCACCTGCTCGATGAGCACGTCGTCCATCGGCACGAGCGGCAGGTTCGGCGGCACCCGGGTGCTCACGCGCCGGCTCGCGAGCCGTGGGCCGACGCGACTCAGCGCCGCGCCGATGACCTCCTCCAGCGAGTGCCACTCCTTCCGGAGCTCCACCGCGCCGGATTCGAGCCGCGTCATCTCGAGCAGGTTCTGGACGAGACGGTTCAGCCGCTCGCCCTCGTCCCGCACCGACTCGAGGAGCTCCCGGCGCGTGCGGTCGTCGAGCCGCGCGCCGTTCTCGAGGATCGTGCTCACCGCGCCGGTGATCGTGGCAAGCGGCGTGCGGAGGTCGTGCGACACCGAGCTCAGCAGGGAGCTGCGGAGGCGCTCGGTTTCCATCCGCACCTGCGCCTCGCGCGCCTCGTCGGCGAGCTGCGCACGCTCGATGGCGAGCGCCGTCTGGTTGGCGAAGGTCTCGAGCTGGTGGAGCTGCTCGGGCTCGTCCAGGGCGTGGGGGTCGGCGGGCCGGACGGCGAGCACGCCCACCGCCCCGCGCGACGCGATCAGCGGCAGGTGGAGCGCGGACGCTCCCGGCAGCGTGGCGGTCCCGAGGCCCGCACGCTGCCGGTGCTCGTAGACCCAGCGGGCGACGCCGCGCTCGTTGGCGTCGAGCTCGAACTGCCCACCGCTCCACGGGGCGAGCGCGCCGCCCGTGCCGGGGAGCAGCACGGCCACCTGGCTCTTGAAGACCTCGCTGATGTGCCGCAGCGCGATCTTCAGGAGGTCGTCCACGCCGCGCGTGCCCGCCAGCTCCCGGCTCATCGCGTAGAGCGCCGCCGTGCGCTGCTCGCGCAGGCGCGCGGCGAAGGCCTGGGCCCGGGCGCGGACGGTCAGGCCGCTGATCACGAGGCCGACGACCAGCATCACCGCGAAGGTGAAGAGGTACCGGGTGTCGGAGACCGCAAAGGTGAAGTACGGCGGCACGAAGAAGAAATCGAACGCCGCGACGCTCAAGACGGACGCGAGCAGTGACGGCCCGCGGCCATGCCGCATCGCGACCACGACGATGCCGAGGAGGTACGCCATGATCAGGTTGGACAGCTCGAAGAACGGGAACATCAGCCACGCCACGCCGGTCGTGAGGGCCACGACCGCGACGGCCCGGCCGTAGGCCGGCCAGTCGGTGGCGCTCGCGCGCCGGCGGACGGGCGCGACGGGCGCGGGCTCCTCGCGCTCGCCGCTGATGACGTAGATGTCGATGTCGCCGCTACCCTCGACGAGCGTGTCCACGATGGAGCCGAGCAGGATCCGCTTCCAGAGCGGGCGCCTCGGCTTGCCCACCACGATCTTCGTCACGTTGCGGTCGTGCGCGAACGCCAGGAGCGCCTCGCTCATCGTCTCGCCGGGCAGCGTGACGGTCTCGGCGCCGAGCTGCTCGGCGAGCCGCAGCGAGTGGCTCACGCGCTCGCGCGCCTCCGCTGGAAGGCGAAGCTGGGCCGGCGTCTCCACGTATGCGGCGATCCACGGGGCGCCGAGCCGCTCGGCCATCCGCTTGGCCGCCCGCACGAGCCTCGCCGAGTCCGGTCCGGGGCTCACGCAGACGAGGAGGCGCTCGGTCGTCGGCCACACCTTCGCGATCGCGTGGTCGCGCATATAGACGCGCATCTGCGCGTCCACCCGCTCCGCGGTCGAGCGGAGGGCGAGCTCGCGGAGGGCGATGAGGTTGCCCTTGCGGAAGAAGTTCCTCACGGCCTCCTGCGCCTGCTCCGGCACGTAGACCTTGCCGTCCCTGAAGCGCTGCAGAAGATCGTCGGGCGGCAGGTCGATCAGCTCGACCTCGTCGGCCTGCTCGAGCACGGAGTCCGGCACGGTCTCCCGCACCACGACGCCGGTCACCTTGGCGACGACGTCGTTGAGGCTCTCCACGTGCTGGACGTTGACCGTCGTGTAGACGTCGATGCCGGCGTCGAGCAGCTCGAGCACGTCCTGCCAGCGCTTGGCGTGGCGCGAGCCCGGGGCGTTCGTGTGCGCCAGCTCGTCGACGAGGATCAGCGCGGGGCGGCGGGCGAGCGCGCCGTCCAGGTCGAGCTCGCGCAGCGTCGCGCCCCGATACTCGATGACGCGCGGGGACAGGACCTCGAGGCCCTCGAGCAGGGCCTCGGTCTCCGCGCGGCCGTGCGTCTCGACGTAGCCGGCGACGACGTCCACGCCGTCGGCGCGCTGCTCGCGCGCGGCCTCGAGCATCGCGTAGGTCTTGCCGACGCCCGCGGCGGCGCCGAAGAACACCTTCAACTTGCCGCGGCGCTGGCGCGCCTCCTCGTCCTGGACGCGGGCCAGGAGCGCGTCGGGGTCGGGCCGCGTGACGCTCACGGCGTTAGTGTAGCGCCCGCCGCACGTGAAGTGCGAGCGAAGGCTCAGCGGTCGCTGCCCTGGCGCCGCGCGCGCGCTTCCTCCAGCTCGATCGCGACCCTGTTGCGCCGGACCCATGTCGCCATGAGCCCGAACATCAGGACGACCACGGCGAGCTCGAGCACCGAGCGCAGACCGTCCCCGGGAACCGTCGCCTCGATGAGGACGGCCAGGCCGACCAGGAGCAGCCCCATCAGATAGAGGAACCACCAAGGCTCTTCCTCGGGGAGATGCTCACCGCCACCGCGATGCAGCACTTCGAGGGGGAGCTGAGCCGGGCTCGCAGGCGACCTCGCTCATCATCCGGGCGCTCGCGCTCCAGGAGGTGCGGGTGCGCGACTGGTGGTGGATCGGCCTGCGCGAGATGCCCGCGGGCCTCGCCCTCGGCGCCATCCTCGGCGCGATCGGGATCGCCCGAATCGGGATTTAGCAGGTCCTCGGTCTCTACGATTACGGCGCGCACTGGCCGCTGGTCGCGCTGACGGTGGGCGCGGCGCTGGTCGGCGTCGTGATGTTCGGCTCACTGGTGGGCTCGATGCTCCCGTTCATCCTACGTCGCGCCGGCTTCGACCCCGCGAGCGCGTCGGCGCCGTTCGTGGCCACGCTCGTGGACGTCAGCGGCCTCGTGATCTACTTCACCGTGGCGTACGTTGTGCTCCACGGGACGCTGCTCTAGCCGCGCCGCGACTAGGTCGACGGGCGCGGGCGTGGCGTGGCGCGCGGGAATCACGCGCACGGTGATCTTCGTGCCTGCGCAGGCGCACCAATCCTGTTGGTCGAGGGCGGCGCGGTTCGACCGCACCCACCACGCCATCGCGGCGAAGCCGCCGAGCGCGAGGCCGCCGCGGAACACTGCGTGCCAGGTGCCGGGGAGCAGGACGATTTCGCCCGCAGCCAACGCTCCGACGGTCAGGACCGCAAAGCCGTAGAGCAGGCTCCACAGGGGCCGCGGAGTCTCCCACGCGCGAGTGCCGCGAGCGGCCGCGTCGCACATCGCTAGATCCGCCTCGTGCCCAGGGTTCCGTCCTCCATGGACGGAGCCTGACACATGCCGTCTCAAGCTCGTGTCAAGAAGGGCCGGTGCGGCGTTAAAAAGCCGTAAAAATCGCGGCGGGCGATCGCCGAGGGCGCCGAGCGGGGCTAGAGTCACACGGGTATGCGGCTCACCCTGCTGAAGCGCCTCCTGGTCGGCGCGCCCATGCCGCTCGCCCAGGCCCGGCACGAGCGCCTGAGCAAGACGGTGGCGCTCGCCGTGTTCGCCTCCGATCCACTGTCCTCGGTGGCGTACGCGACCGAAGAGATCCTGCTCGTCCTCATCCTCGCCGGCAGCGCCGCGCTGAGCTACTCGCTTCCCGTCGCGCTGGGTATCGCCGCCCTGCTCGCCGTCGTCGTGATCTCCTACCGCCAGACGGTCGCGGCGTACCCGCAGGGGGGTGGCGCCTATCTGGTCGCGAAGGACAACATCGGCATCTTCCCGGCGCTGACCGCGGCGGCGGCGCTGCTGGTCGACTACGTCCTGACGGTGTCCGTGTCGGTCGTCGCGGGGATCGCCGCTTTGACGTCGGCGGCGCCCCAGCTCCATCCCTACCGGGTCGTCTTGAGCATCTTCGCCGTCGCCGGAATCGCGCTCGGGAACCTCCGGGGCGTCCGCGAGTCGGGTCGCTTGTTCGCCGCGCCGACCTACTTCTTCGTCGCCAGCATCCTGGCGACGGTCGGCTACGGGGTCGTGGGCGCGATGTTCGGTCTGCTCCCCGAGGCGCCCTACGAGCCCCACGCTCCGGGCCTCGAGGGGCTCGGGTTGTTCCTCCTCCTCCGGAGCTATGCCGCCGGCTGCACGGCGCTGACGGGCGTCGAGGCCGTCTCCAACGGCGTCCAGGCGCTCAAGCCGCCCGAGGGACGAAACGCCCAGACGGTGATGACCTGGCTCGGCGTGATCTCGATCACGATGTTCCTCGGCATCACCTATCTCGCCTTCGACTTCGGGATCGTCCCGGGGGGCGACGAGACCGTCGTGTCGAAGATCGCCCGTCGGGTCTTCGGCACCGGCGTGCTGTACTACGCCGTGCAGGCCTCGACGCTGCTCATCCTCGTCCTCGCCGCCAACACCTCCTATGCCGATTTCCCTCGCCTCTCGTCGATCCTGGCGCGCGACCGTTTCGTCCCGAGGCAGTTCGCGAACCAGGGGGACCGGCTCGTCTACTCGAACGGGATCCTGATCCTGAGCGGGTTCGCCATCGTGCTGATCGTGGTCTTCCAGGGTGACACCCACGCCCTCCTGCCCCTCTACGCCATCGGTGTCTTCATCTCGTTCACGCTCTCCCAGGGCGGCATGGTGCGGCGCTGGCTGCGGCTCCGGGAGAAAGGCTGGCGCTGGCGCGTGTGGGTCAACGGAATCGGAGCTGTCGTGACCGGGATCGTCCTGCTGACTCTTGCGGTCACGAAGTTCGTCGAGGGCGCCTGGATCGTCGTCGTCGTCATTCCGATCCTCGTCGCCGCGTTCATCGTGATGCACCGGCACTACGAGGAGGTCGCGAGCGAGCTTTCGCTGGAAGGTATGGAGGGCCCGCCGCAGTTCCAGCACACGGTCCTCATCCTCATCGGCGACGTCCACCGGGGGGTCGTGCGCGCGGTGCAGTACGCGCGGACGCTCGCCGCCCCCTCCGCCGTCGTGCGCGCCGTCTACGTCGAGACGGACCCGGCGAACACGGGGAGGCTCGAGGAGAAGTGGGCCCGGTGGGGGCTCGGCGTGCCGCTCGTCGTCCTGACGTCACCCTACCGCTCGCTCCTGCGCCCGTTTCTCGACTACATCGACCAGATCCAGGCGCGCGGCGACGACCAGATGGTGACGATCGTCCTGCCGGAGTTCCTGCCGCGGAAGTGGTGGCAGCACGTCCTGCACAACCAGACCGCCCTGCTCATCAAGGGCGCCCTGCTGTTCCGGAAGAACACGGTCGTGGCGGACGTGCCCTACCTCTTGAAGCACTGACGCGGCGCTACGCGCACTGGCATCGTGGCGGCCCAGGCTCGGCGCCGGCCTCGCGGTCCCTCTACGACGACGTCAGATCGCGAGCTCGGTTTTGGTGTCGAAGAAGCGGGCCCGGTCGGGCGTGAGCGCGAGCTTGAGCGTCTCGTGCACCTTGGCCCGCACGGAGGGCTCGACGCGGGCGACCATCGTGTTCTGACCCGCGCGCAGGTCGAGCAGGATTTCGGAGCCGAGCGGCTCGACGACGTCCACGACCGCGTCGAAGCTGTACTCGGCCGGGTCGCTGCCGGATGCGGGGCGCAGATCCTCGGGACGGAGGCCGAGCGTCACCCGCTGGCCCTTGTAAGCGCCGAGCCGGCTCGCGTGGGTGGGCGGCACCTTCACCCGGAACCCGGGCGCGTCGGCCCAGAGCCCGCCCGCGTCGGCGACGGTCACGTCGATGAAGTTCATCGCGGGGGAGCCGATGAACCCCGCCACGAACTTGTTGGCCGGCCGCGAGTAGAGCTCGAGCGGCTCGCCGACCTGCTGGATCCAGCCGTCCTTCATGACGACGACGCGGTCGCCGAGCGTCATGGCCTCGACCTGGTCATGGGTGACGTAGATGGCGGTCGTCTCGAGGCGGTCGTGGAGGCGCTTCAGCTCGACGCGCATCTGGACGCGGAGCTTCGCGTCCAGGTTCGACAGCGGCTCGTCGAACAGAAACACCTGCGGGTGGCGGACGATCGCGCGCCCGACGGCGACGCGCTGCCGCTGGCCGCCCGAGAGCTGGCGCGGCTTGCGCTTGAGCAGCTCCTGGATGCCGAGGAGCACGGCCGCCTCCTGCACCCGCGTCTGGATCTCGGCCTTCGGGAACTTCCGCATCTTCAGCCCGAACGCCATGTTGTCGTAGACGGTCATGTGCGGGTAGAGGGCGTAGTTCTGGAAGACCATCGCGATGTCGCGGTCCTTCGGCGGCAGATCGTTGACGATCCGCTCGCCGATCGAGATCTCGCCCGAGGTGATCTCCTCGAGGCCCGCAACCATCCGGAGCGTCGTGGACTTGCCGCACCCGGACGGGCCGACGAGCACGATGAACTCCTTGTCGCGGATGTGCAGGTTCACGTCCTTGACGGCGTGGACCTCGTCGTATTTCTTGTTCAGGTCCTTCATCATCACCTGGGCCATGGTCGTTTCCCCCTCAATGGGTTCCCCGGAGTCGGGGGCTCCGGGCGCTGGATTAGCCTTTCACGGAGCCGGTGAGACCGGCCACGTAGTGCTCGACGAAGAACGCGTACACGAACGCGACCGGGATCGAGCCGAGGAGCGCGCCCGCCATCAGCGGCCCCCAGTAGAAGACGTCGCCGCGGATCAGCTCCGAGACGACGCCGACGGGCACCGTCTTCTGCTGCGTCGTGGACAGGAACACGAGCGCGTAGATGAACTCGTTCCACGACAGCGTGAACGCGAAGATGCCCGCCGAGAGGATTCCCGGCATCGCGATGGGGAAGATGATCCTGACCATCGCCTGGACCCGCGAGGCCCCGTCGATCCGCGCGCACTCCTCCAGCTCCTTGGGGATCGTCTTGAAGTACCCCATGAGGAGCCAGGTGCAGAACGGGATCAGGAACGTCGGATAGGTGAGGATCAGGGCCCACGGCGTGTCCGTCAGGTGGAACGTTCGCGTGATCTCGGCGAGCGGGATGAACAGGAGCGTCGGCGGCACCAGGTAGGTGATGAAGATCGAGGTCCCGAGGCTCCCGGCCAGCCTGAACCTGAGCCGCGCCAGCGCGTAGCCGGCCAGCAGGCCACAGAAGAGCGAGATCAGCGTCGAGACGATCGAGATGAACATCGTGTTGTAGAGCCAGGTGCCGAAGAGCGTGTCGGTGAAGAGGTAGCGGATGTGCTCGAGCGTCGGGTGCGTGGTCCAGAACGGCGTGGTGTTCGCGCGGTTCCAGGGACGGTAGAGCTCCCCGTCCGGACGGAACGTCGTCACCAGCATCCAGTAGAACGGGAACAGCAGCCCGAAGATGAAGGCGAAGAGCGGCGCGTAGAAGACGGCGACCTTCCGCCAGCCGGAGCCTTGGATCATCGCCATTCTAGGCCGTCTCCGTCCGCCGGATGTACCAGAGCTGGAGCACGACGACGACGAACAGCACCGGGAAGAGGGCCAGCGAGATGGCCGCGCCCTGGCCGAGGAGCCCCGCGCCGACACCGATCTGGTAAGCGTACGTGGCGAACAGGTGGGTCGCGTTGGCGGGCCCGCCCCGGGTGAGGACGTACACGAGCTGGAAGTCCGCGAAGGTCTGGATCACGGAGAAGAGCACCACGACCATCGTCACGGGCAGGAGCAGCGGCCACGTGATCCTCCAGAAGCGCTGCCAGGCGGTGGCGCCGTCGATCGCCGCGGCTTCCTGGAGCTCGGGATTGACGGTTTGCAGGCCGGCGAGGAGGCTGATGGCGTAGAACGGGACTCCGCGCCAGACGTTCACGATGATGATCGAGATCAGGGCCAGGTACTCGTCGCCGAGCCAGTTGATCCGCTGGGTGATCAGACCGAGCTGCCAGAGACACCAGTTGATGACGCTGAACGTCGGGTCGAACATCCACTGCCAGGCGAGGGTCGAGAGCACCGTCGGGATGATGAACGGCAGCAGGATGAACGCCCGTGCGTACCGCTTGGCGCGGAATTCCCGGTTCAGGAGCAGGGCGAGCCACATGCCGAGCGCGAGCTTGAACACCGTCGTCACGCCCGTGTAGACGAACGTGTTGATCGCCGTCCGGTGGAAGATCGTGTCGTTCCAGGCCCGCTGGAAGTTCTTCATGCCGACGTACTCGCCCGGATCGCCGACCGTCGCGCTCGTCACCGCGAGCCAGACTCCGCGCAGGAACGGGTAGGCGATGAACATCGTGAGGATCAGCGCGGTCGGCGCGAGCAGGAGGTACGCGAGGGAGCGCTCGTCCTCGAGGAGCCGCCCGAGCCCTCGCGCGGGCGAGACGCGGGGGCGGGGAAGCGCCGCGGTCGCGGCGTCTCCCCGGCCCCCGGCGATGGGTTTGGCCGTCACCGACTATCCGTAGATCTTGTTCAGCTCGCCTTCGGCCCACTTCACGGAGTCTGCGGGCGCCATGCCCTGGATGGCCTTGGCGTACATGTCCGTGATGATGTACTTCGTCTGGACCTCGGCGGCCTTGGCGTTCGGCGGACCCGCGTAGCCCGGCGCCCGTCCGAGGCGAGCGGCGTCCCTGTACGGCAGCATGATCGGGTCGTCCTTCCAGATCGGATGCTTCTCCCAGTCCGTCGTCGCCCCGACGGAGAACCCCTTCTGACTCAGGAACCAGGGCTCGAAGTTCTCCCTGGTCCCGAGCCAGAGCAGCAGGTCCTTCGCGAGCTTCTGGTTCTTCCCGTACTTCATGACCATGTGCGAGAACGGCACGTGGTAGGCGAACTGCCCCTTCGGGCCCCGCGGGAGGACGCCGTGCAGGATGTCGGTCTTGAGCTGTTCGCCCTTCTCGGTCTTGTACTGGTCCGGCTTGCGGAGCGACTCGATATAGATCGAGGCGCCGTTGAGCGTCGCGCAGATCGTCCCGGAGAGAAACGCGCGGTTGTTGCTCGAGTCGTCCCACGCGAGCCCGCCCTCGTCGTGCGCGTCCTTCCAGAAGGCCACCATGAACTTCACCGACTCGACGGTGTCCTTGCTGTTCAGCACGACCTTGCCCTTGGTGTCGACCTCGGCGCCGCCCCAGGACCAGAGGTATGGGTAGGAGAACGCCGGCGCGTCGCCGAAGGTGTGACCCATGGTCTGGCCGATCGGGCGGCCCTTGGCCTTCAGCTTCTTGCCGACCGCCCGATACGCGTCCCAGTTCGCCGGGAACTTCGTCACGCCCTCCTCGGCGAACCACGCCTTCCGGTACGCGACCATCAGCCCGACGACGGACCAGGGGACGGCGATGAACCTGCCGCCCGAGGTGGTGACGTCGCGCGACTGCTTGTAGAACCCGCCCTGCTCCTTGGCGATCTTCTCGGCCACGTCGCCGACCTCCACGACGCCCTTCTCGTAGAGGTGCTGCCAGTTGTGCTGGGTCATGATGATGTCGGGGCCGCTGCCGCCCTCGATCGCCGCGGTGATCCGGGGCTGGATGTCGTTGGCGTTGATCGTCTCGAGCTTGATCGTCGCGCCCAGCGCCTTCTCGGCCTTCGGGAGCACTTCCTCCCGGAGCAGCTTGTCGGAGGCAGGCACGAAGTCTGCCCACCGGACCATGTTGAGCGTCACGCCCTGCGCCCAGGCCGGCGCCCGGCGCGCCTCGAGGATGCCCTCGATACCCGTCGCCGCGGCGGCCGCGGTGGCGCCGGAGACCTTGAGGAACTGCCTGCGGTTCATCCCGTTTGCGTCCATGCGTGATCCTCCTTGATCAGTCACAACGGGCACTCTACCTGGAACGGCGCTGCTCGCGGCCGATGCGGGCTAACCGCCGAAAAAGCGGGGCATTATTAGCACTTGTGACGCGGAGGTGTCAACTGCTGGTAGCGCCCTGCGCCATGAGTCGGGGCGCCCGGAAGGTGAACGCCACGAGCATCGCGGCCGCGCCGATCGCGGCCGAGCCGATGAAGAGCCAGCCGTACGTTCCGAGGTGGTCGTGGATCACGCCGCCGCCCCAGGAGCCCAGCCCCATGCCGACCGTCGAGATCAGGAAGACCGCGCCGTACGCGCTGCCCATGACGCGCTCGCCGAAGTACTCGCGCGTCACGAGCGCGTAGAGCGGCATGACCCCGCCGTAGGCCACGCCGAAGACGACGGCGGCCGCGTAGAAGGCGCCGGCGTCGCGCGTGAAGAGGTACACGAAGACCATCACCGCCTGGAGCGCCAGGCCCGCGATCAGCGTGCGCTTGGCGCCGAAGCGGTCGGCGATGAGGCCGCAGCCGATCCGCCCCGCGATGGACGAGAGGCCCGAGACGCCGAGGACGGTCGCGGCCACCATGGGGACGACCCCCTGGTCGATCGCGTGCGTCACCATGTGGAAGATCGGCCCCGAGTGCGCCGCGCAGCAGGCGAAGTGCGTCAGCGCGATCGCCCAGAACTGCGGCGCGCGGAGCACCTGCGCCGTCGAGAAGCTGCGCTGCGGCGCCGCGGCGCCGCCGAGGGCGACGGCGCCCATCTCCGCGGGCGCGTTCCGGATGAGGAGCGCCGTCGGGATGATCACGAGCCACGCGAGGTCGCCGAGCACCAGCATCGCGACCCGCCAGTCGTAGAGCGACGTGAGCCAGCGGCTGAGGGGCGAGAGGAGGAGCAGCCCGACACCGCCGCCGGCCGAGACCACGCCCACGGCGAGGCCGCGGTTGGCGGTGAACCACTTCGTCGCCGTGACCGAGAGCGGCGTCAAGAAGGCGCCCGCCGCGAACCCCACGAAGAGGCCGAAGGTCACGTCGAGCTGCCAGAGCGCCGTCGCCTGACTGGAAAGCACCAAGCCCAGGCCCATGAGGACGCCGCCCGCGACCGTCACGACGCGGCTGCCGAGCCGGTCCGAGAGCGCGCCCCAGAAGAACGAGCCGGCGCCCATCGCGAGCCAGTTGAGGAGCGCGACCATCGAGATGGCGCTGCGGCTCCAGCCCATCGAGTCCTCGAGCGGCTTCAGGAAGACGCCGAGCGAGAAGAGCGCGCCCTGCCCGATCGCGACGATGGCGGCTGCGGCGGCGAGGACCGTCCAGCCGTAGAAGCGTCCGCGCTGACTCATGGGCGGGGACTACGATAGCATGAACCCCATGTGGCGCCTGGTCTGGCCCGGGCTGGCGTTCGCGGCGACGCTGCTCGCCGCGCTCGCCGTACGCGCGGCGCTCGAGCGCGCGCTCCGGCGCCGCATGCGGGCGCTCGACGCGCTCGCCGCGTTTCTCAAGGCGGTCCACGCGCCCGCGCTTCTCTGGGCCGTGGTCCTCGCCGTCTACGTCGCGATCGAAGCCTCCGAGCTCCCCCGGCGCGTTACGGCGCAGCTCGAGCTCGTCTTCCAGGTCGCGCTCATCCTGTCGGTCACGTTCACGCTCGCCTCGATCGTCACCGCCTTCATCGGGCTCGCGAGCGAGCGGCGCGCCCTCGGCGGCCCCGTCACGGGCCTCGCCCAGACGGCCGCGCGCGTGACCATCATCCTCGTCGGCGTCCTCGTCCTGCTGAGCGTCCTCGGCATCCACATCACGCCGATCCTCACGGCCCTCGGCGTCGGCGGCCTCGCCGTGGCGCTCGCCCTGCAGGACTCGCTCGCCAACCTCTTCGCGGGCATGCACCTCCTCGCCGACCAGCCGATCCGCGTCGGTGACTACGTGAAGATCGCGGACTCCATCGAGGGCTACGTCGTGGACATCGGCTGGCGCTCGACGCGCGTCCGGATGCTCCAGAATACGATCGTCGTCGTCCCGAACAAGCGCGTGGCCGAGTCGGTCATCCTCAACTACGACCTGCCCGAGCCGCGCATGGCGCTCGTGATCGCCGTGAAGGTGGGCTACAAGAGCGATCCGGAGCAGGTCGAGCGGGTGCTCGCCGAGGAGGCCGCGACGGCGGCGAAGGAGGTGCCGGGCCTGCTCGCCGAACCCGCGCCGTTTGCCCGCCTGATCCCGGGCTTCGGCGAGTCGTCGCTCGACTTCTCCCTCGTCTGCCAGATCGCCTCGTTCGTGGACCAGTACCTCGTCCAGCACGAGCTCCGGAAGCGCATCCTCCGCCGGCTGCGCGCCGAGGGGATCGAGATGCCGTACCCGACGCGCACGGTGGAATGGCGGGGTCGTCCGCCCGGCGGGGGGTCGAGCGGCTAGGGGCGGCGCCCGCTCAGGCCCAGAACGCGGCGGGCGCGATAGCGAGGTCCGGGAAGGGCTCGGCGCCGAGCGGCGCGTCGCCGGCGGCGCGTTTGATGAGCGTGTAGCGTCCGGCCTCGAGCCTGTAGGCCTCGACCGCGCGGGCGTCGCTGTCCACGATCCAGTACCAGGGGACGCCGTAGCTCGCGTAGAGTCGAAGCTTGGCGCCGCGGTCGGTCTCGCGCGTCGAGGGCGAGAGGATCTCGACGACGAGCGTCGGCGCGCCCTCGATGCCGCGCTCGCTGATTCGCGCCGTGCGGTCCGTCGCGACGTAGACGATGTCAGGCTGGACGACCGTCCTGTCGGTCAGGATGACGTCGAGCGGAGCGGCGACGACGATCCCGAGACCACGGGCTTCGACGTGCGTGTGCAAGGCGGCCCCGAGCCTCATGCTGACGATCTGGTGCTTCGAGCCCGGCGCCGCGGTCACCGACAGCTCCCCCTCGTGGATCTCGTATCGCCGCCCGTCGTTGGGGAGCGCGGCGTAATCCTGGTAGGTGAGCACGACCCGCCCGGGAGTCATCACCATCCGATTCTACCGCCTCCCGCTTCCAGGAAAGCACCAGAGACGCCGTCCGCCAACGTCCAAAGATTGATACACGGCGAGGGCCGTACGGCGGGCCGGGCCGCGGGGTCGTCGCGGGCCGCGATCACGAGCGGCGCGCGGCCAGGCGGGCTTCGACGGCGCGGAGGTCGGCCTCGGTGTCCACGCCGATCGTCGGCTCGTCGGTCTCGGCGACCACGATCGGGATGCCGTGCTCGAGGAAGCGGAGCTGCTCGAGCTTCTCGGTGAGCTCGAGCGGCGAGGGCGGCAGGCGATGGAAGAGGTCGAGCGCCGCGCGCCGATACGCATAGAGTCCGATGTGCTTGAAGCGGACGACGCCCCGCCCGTCGCGGTCGTAGGGGACGGGGTACTTCGAGAAGTAGAGCGCGCGACCGTCGGTGGCGCAGACGACCTTGTTCACGTTCGGATTATCCGCCTCGTCGGGCTGGAGGCGGATCTTCAGCGTGCTGACCTGGGTCTCCGGGCGCTCCTCGAACGGCGCGACGAGGCGCCGGATGTGGGCCGCGGTCACGAACGGCTCGTCGCCCTGGACGTTGACGTAGACGTCGGCGGCCCGCGACTGCGCGACCTCCCACACGCGGTCGGTCCCCGAGGGGTGGTCGGACGAAGTCATGACGGCCGGCACGCGGAAGCCGGCGCACGCCGCGACGACCTCGTGCGAGTCCGTCGCAACGAGCACGTCCGCGAGATCGGGCGAGCGCTTGGCCGCTTCCCAGACGTGGACGATCAGGGGCTTGCCGGCGATCTCGCGCAGCACCTTGCGCGGCAGGCGCGTCGACGCGAGCCGCGCGGGGATGACCCCGAGCGCCGTGAGTCGAGGGCTCATGGAAACGCGCGCAACGTCCGGAGGAGCGCGGCGCGGTGGTCCCCGCCCGGGGGCGCGAACGGCGCGATCACGGGCTGGGTGAGCCCCGCCCGCGCGAACTCGGCGATGCGCTCGCGGCAGAACGTCTCGTCGCCCACGACGCCGAGGCCGTCGAGGACCCGCGGCGAGATCCGCGACACCGCGCCGGCGCGGTCTCCCGCCTTCCACGCTGCGTTCACCGCCTCCACTTCCTCCGCGAACCCCGCGCTCCTGAAAAAGCTCGCGTACACGTCCACGATCGTGTAACCGGTGATGTCGCGCGCGAGCGTCTCGCGCGCCGCCGCCGGATCGTCGGTGACGCACGTCCGGATGAACGACGCGATCTCGAAGCCGTCGAGCGTGCGCCCCGCCTTCTTCGCCCCCGCCTCGAGGTGCCTGACCGACGCCGGTACGGTCTCGGGCGGGATCCAGTTCAGGACGACGCCGTCGGCGATCTCGCCCGCGAGCTCGAGCATCTCGGGGCCGAGCGCGGCGAGGACGACGCGCACGGGCTTGGCGGGCGCCGGCGCGGTCAGCCTGAAATTCTTCACGCGGTAGACCCTGCCCTCGAAGTTGACGCGCTCGCCGGAGGCGACGCGCCGGATGATCTCGACCGCCTCGCGGATCTGCTGGAGCGAGTTCGCGAAAGGGAGACCGTGCCAGTCGCCGACGATGATGCGGCTGCTGAGCCCGAGCCCGAGCAGCACGCGGTCGCCCGAGAGGTGGTTCAGGCTCGCCGCGGTCACGCCGAGGACGACGGGTGTCCGCGTCTGGACCGGGACGACCGCCGACGCCACGTGGAGGCGCTCGGTGTGGGCGGCGATCATCGTCATCAGGCTGATCGCGTCGTAGCCGGAGCTCTCGCCGACCCACGCGGTGTGGTAGCCGCGCTGCTCGGCCTCGCGCGCGGCCGCGACGAGATCGGCGGGCGGCTGGCCGGCGAAGGCGGCGAGGACGATGCCGAGCCGGCGCGTCACGTGGCTCGAGGTCACAGGTCGGCAGTATAGCGCGGCTTGCCGGAGGCGAACCTTCTGCTGTAGGCTCCCCGATCATGATCAACCGGATCGGCGTCATCGGCGCGGGGGCGATCGGGTGCGTCGTGGGCGGGCTGCTCACGCGAGCGGGCCGGGACGTGACGCTCGTGGACCAGTGGCCGGAGCACGTCGAGACGATGCGCCGGCAGGGGCTCCGGCTCAGCGGCACGTGCGGCGACCACACGATCAAGGTGACCGCGCTGCACCTGCACGAGGCGCAGCGCATCGAGGAGCCCTTCGACGCTGTCTTCATCGCGGTGAAGTCGTACGATACCGAGTGGGCGGCAGCGCTCGGTGTCGCGTACCTGAAGCGCCCCGACGGCGTCGTCGTGGACTTCCAAAACGGGATGAACGACGAGCGCGTGGCGGCGGTCGCGGGTCGCGAACGCACGCTCGGGTGCGTGATCACGATCGGCGCGGGGATGTACGAGCCCGGCCACGCGATGCGGACCGACTCGGGCTCGCTCGGCTTCAAGATCGGCGAGCTCGACGGCAAGGACACGCCGCGCGCGCAGGAGCTGGCGCGGGTCGTCAGCGACGTGGCGCCGGCGAAGGTGACGACGAACCTGTTCGGCGAGCGCTGGTCGAAGCTCGCGCTCAACTGCATGGCGAACCCGCTGGCCGGGCTCTCCGGGCTCGGGACCGCGGAGGTGCGCACGGAGCCCGGGCCGCGGCGGCTCTCGGTGCACCTCGGCGCCGAGGTCATCCGCGTCGGCCGGGCGGCGGGTCACGAGGTCGAGCCGATCTTCCACATCGCGGCGCAGCGCTTCGTGGACGCGGCCGAGGGGCGCGGGCTCGCCGAGGTGGAGGCCGACGTCAGCCGCGACGCCCTGAGCCGCGCGGGCGGCCGGCCCTCCATGCTCCAGGACGTGATGCGCGGGCGCCGGACGGAGATCGACTACCTGAACGGCTACGTCGTCGCCCAGGGGCGCCGGCTCGGCGTCCCGACGCCGTTCAACGCGAAGGTCGTGGAGCTCTTCCACCGCCATCCGGTCGGGACGCTCACGCCGGATCCGAAAAACCTCGAGCCGTTGCTCGCGATGCTCGGATGAGGCGGACAGCGCCCTAACGCGCATGCCCGTCACGCCGTTCCACCTCGGGCCGGCGGTCGTGCTCGAGGCGGTCTGCCCCAGGCAGCTGAGCCTCGGCGTCTTCGCGCTGGTCCAGGTCGTGATCGACGTCGGGCGGTACGCGCTCACGCGGCTCGCGACGGCGCTGGCGCCGCGGCTCGGCCCCGCGACGCCACGCTGGGTCCGGGAGGAGCTCGGCGCGGGGGCAACGGACTCTTCCTTCCCGGCGCTTTCGTCTGGGTCCACGCGGCGTGCGCGGCGCTCGGTCTCGCAGGGCTGCTTCTCTGGCATGCGCTGGCCGAGCGCCGGCCCGCGGTGACGGCGGGATGAGGCTCATCCCCGACCTGGTGTGGGCCGACGGGGGCTGGCACGCGGGGCGCGTCGTCGAGCTCGAGCACGGCCGGATCACCACGGTCCATCCCGTGGATCGCCTCTGGCCCGGCGACCTGACGCTCCCCGGCAAGGCGCTCCTGCCGGGCACGGTGAACGCGCACTGCCACACCTTCCAGTCGCTCCTGCGCGGGCTCGGCGACGACCTCGACTTCGCGGGCTGGCGCGACCGGGTGCTCTACCCGTTCTCTCAGCGCCTCGACCGGCGCGGGATCGCGCTCGGCGCCGAGTTCGCGTTCGCCGAGATGCTGCTTCACGGCGCCACCACGTGCGTGGACTTCTTCTACCTGCAGGACGGCGGCAACGCGAACGCGGAGGCGGTGATCGAGGCGGCGCGCCGCGCCGGCATCCGGCTGGTCCTCGCGCGGGGCATGTACGACTGGGAGGGCGCGCCCGCGCGCTACCGCGAGCCGGTCGCCGAGGCGAAGGCGCGCACGGCCGAGCTCATCGCGGCGCACCGCAGAGACCCCATGGTGAGCGTCCAGCCCGCGCCCCACAGCCCCCACGGCGCCTCGCCGGCGATGATCCGGGCGGGGTGGGAGGTCGCGGAGGGCGAGGGCACGCGCTTCCACATCCACGTGGCGGAGGGGCGGTACGAGGGAGAGCGCACGCTCCGGGAGCACGGCGCCACGCCCGTCCGCCACCTCGACCGCCTCGGCGTCCTCGGCCCGCGGATGATCGGCGTCCACGGCGTCTGGCTCGACGACGACGAGGTCGCGCTGATGGGCGCGCGCGGGGCGGCGCTCGCCTACTGCCCGAGCTCGAACATGTTCCTCGGCGACGGGATCACGCGCCTGCCCGAGCTCCTGCAGGCGGGCGTCCGGGTCGGGCTCGGCACCGACGGCGGCTGCACGAACAACCGCCTCTCGGTGTTCGAGGAGATGCGCATGGCCTCGCTGCTCCAGCGCGTACGCCTCCTCGACGGCGCGGCGCTCCCCGCCGAGCGCGCGCTCGCGCTCGGCACGGCGTCGGGCGCCGAGATCCTCGGCCTCGACGCGGGCGTGATCGCGCCGGGCCGGCTCGCGGACCTCGTCGCCGTGGATCTCGCCCACCCCTCGCTCCACCCCCCGAGCGATCTCACGAAGTCGGTCGTCTACGCCATGTCGCCCCAGGCCATCACGGACGTCTGGGTCCACGGGCGGCGGGTCGTGGAGGCCGGACGCCTCGTCACGCTGGACCTCGCCGGGCTCCTCGGCGAGGTGCGCGCGCTCACGCGGGGCTGGACGCTCGCGACGGCGTGAGGGGGGCGGCGGGCCGGGGAACGGCGCCGGGGCGGCGGGGCCGCGTCAGCGCTTGAACGGGACGATGGAGAGGTCGCGCTCGCGCGTCGGGGGCGCGGGCGGCGCGGCCTCGACGGGCCGGGCCTTGGTCATCCGGCAGTGGCCCTCGAAGAGCACGCCTTCCTCGATGACCACCACGGGCGCCTCGACGTCGCCGTAGACGCGCGCCGAGCCGCGCAGCTCGACGCGCTCGGAGGCCAGGACGTTGCCGACGACCTCGCCGGAGATCAGGACGATGCCGGCGCGGATGGAGGCGTTGACGACCCCCTTCTCGCCGACGATGAGGCTGTCGTTGGAGACGATCTCACCGCGGAAGCGTCCGTTCAGCATGACGGTGCCGCTGAACGTGTACTTGCCCTCGATCTCCGAGCCTTCGTCGATGAAGGCGGTGAGATCGCTCGCCTTGACCGAGGGCTTGCTGGTCTTCCGCCACAGCATGGGCGCGGTCCCCGGCGGGCCGGATTACCTCTGGAAGCTCTGCTGTCCCACGCGCTTCTCCTCGATCGGGACCACCTGGCGCGGGGCGCTCGGCTCCTCGTGCATCTTCGTGACGTTGCCGTTGAAGAAGCCGCCCTTCGAGATCACCAGCGAGTCGGTCTGGATGTTGCCGCTCACCCGGCCGGTCTCCGTGATCTCGACGTTGCCGGTGGCCACCATGTTGCCCTCGTAGTGGCCCATGATGATCGCGTCCACCGTCTGGACGTTGGCGCTGACGACGCCCTTCTCGCCGATGACGAGCTTGCCGCCGACGTTCAGCTCGCCGCCGACCTCGCACTCGATCTGGATCGAGTCCGCGATGTCGAACTTGCCCTCCATCCGCGCGTGGTCGCCGACGACCGTCAGCAGCGTGATGGGGTTGACGGGCTTCGCGTTGTCGACGGCCTGCGGCGCTGCCGGCTTTTGCGGCGCTTTCTTGTCTCCGAACATCTACGCCTCCTTGGTGCGTTTGTGGAACACCGCTCCAGCGAGCGCGATCGCACAGTGCGAGTGGAACGCCAGAATTAGCACCCTTGGCCTGCGGAAGTCAACCCTGTCCGGAGCCACACATTACGTGGGGTGCGGCGGCGCGCGACGCCCTAGGCTCAGCGTGCGGTCGCGGTCAGATAACCGGAAACGGGAACGAGGTGCCTGCCCGTCTCGGAGGTGGGTCCAGCTGGATACCGGCAGCATCATCGTCATCAACCGCGCGAACAACACCATCCAGGCCAGGATCCCGATGCCGACGGAGCCGGCGCACCTCGCGGTGCACCCCGGGCTGGATCTGGTGTACGTGACCCCGTGGACCGACAACGCGCTCCGGATCATCGGAGATCCGTGACGGGAGGTCGCGTCAGTACGAGGTGACCCGGGGCGGTCGGGGCGGCTTCAGAAGCTGCGGATCAGGCGCTCGACCCGCTCGTCGTGGGACTGGAACGGGTCCTTGCAGAGGATCGTCTCGCGCTCCGGATCGTTCAATTTCAGATAGACCCAGTCCACGCGGTAGTCCTTGCCCTTGAGGTTCGCCTGGCGGATGAACTCGCCGCGCAGCCGCGCGCGGGTCGTCTGTGGGGGAATGTGCTTCGCCTGCTCGATCGTCTCGTCGTCGGTGATCCGGTCCACGTAGTCGTTGGCCACGAGGCGGTAGTAGACGCCCTTGTCGGGCCGGATGTCGTGGTACTGGAGGTCCAGCAGCGAGACCTTCGGGTCGCGCCAGGACAGCCGGTGGCGGTTCATGAAGTTCTCGACGAGCTGGCGCTTGATGACCCAGTCGAGCTCGCGGTGGAGCTGCATCGGGTCGGTTTCGAGCTTCGTGAGCACATCCGTCCAGCGCGCGAGCACGTCCTTCGACGCCGGGTCCGGGCTGATCGAGTCCACGTAGCGCGTCGCGTACTCGAGGTACTCGAGCTGCAGCTGCAGCGCGCTGATCGTGCGCCCGTCCTTCAGCTTGATCGTCTCCCGGAGCGTCGGGTCGTGGGAGATGTCGCGAATCGCCTGCACGGGCGACTGCAAGGAGTAATCGCGGTCGAAGAAGCCGTCCTCGATCATGTCCAGCACGAGCGCGGTCGTGCCGATCTTGAGGTACGTCGCCACCTCGGACATGTTCGAGTCGCCCACGATGACGTGCAGGCGCCGGTAGCGCTCGGCGTCGGCGTGAGGCTCGTCGCGCGTGTTGATGATCGAGCGCGACGAGGTCGTGGCGCCCGAGATCTCCTGGCAGATGTGCTGGGCCCGCTGCGAGAGGCAGTAGTGGAACCCCCGGGGCGTCTGCAGCACCTTGCCCGCGCCGGCGAAGATCTGTCGGGTGACGAAGAAGGGGATGAGCGCCTCGGCGAGCCGCTGGAACGACACGTCGCGGCTGACGAGATAGTTCTCGTGGCAGCCGTAGCTGTTGCCCGCCGAGTCGGTGTTGTTCTTGAACAGGAGGATGTTGCCCGAGATCCCGTCTTCGCGCAGGCGCTTCTCGGCCTGGTGCAGCAGGTCCTCGACGATCCGCTCGCCCGCCTTGTCGTGGATGACGAGCTCGGTGACGTCGTCGCACTCGGGCGTCGCGTATTCCGGATGGAATCCGGTGTCCAGATAGAGCCTGGCGCCGTTTTCGAGAAATACGTTGGCATTCCGAGCGCCCGGGATCACCTTCTCGAACAGATACCGCGCGACGTTGTCGGGCGACAGGCGCCGCTGGCCGTTCAGGGTGCAGGTGAGACCGTACTCGTTCTCGAGGCCGAAGATGCGGCGCTTCATCTGCGTCTCAGCCTAACACGACCTACCTCGCCGTGCCCAGGAGTTGCCCGAGCGCCTCCGTGGGAATGCGCCGGAACTTGCGCCGGACCTTGGTCCGGTCCAGGACCGCGACCTCCAGGTCGCGCTCGTTGAGCGTCTTGTTCTGCGTGACGGTCAGCGCGCGGACCCCGAGCTGGAGCGCGGCGTCGAGCGCCAGGCCCTCCGCGTAGTGGTCCTTGAGGACGCGGCGGATCTCGTCCGCCTGCCCGCCCATCGCCGCGTAGTTCCGCTCGTCCTCGATCGTGCCGTCGTACAGGATGTGGTAGATCTCGTTGCGCGCGCCGTTGTCATCGCCCACCTCGGCGACGAGCACCTCGACCTCGAACGGCTTGATGTCCTGCGTGAAGATGTTCCCGAGGGCCTGGGAGTAGGCGTTCGCGAGCGCCTTCGCGGTCACGTCGCCGCGGCTGTAGGAGTAGCCCTTGACGTCCGCGTGCCGGATCCCCGCGATGCGCAGGTTCTCGAACTCGTTGTACTTGCCGACGCCGGCGAACGCGATCCGGTCGTAGATCTCCGAGATCTTGTGCAGCAGCGTCGAGGGGTTCTCCGCGACGAGCAGGATGCCGTCGCGGTACTCGAGCGTGACGGTCGACCGGCCGCGTGCGATGCCCTTGCGCGCGTACTCGGCCTTGTCCTTCATCATCTGCTCGGGGCTGACGTAGTAGGGGAGCGGCATCGCCTCAGTCCCCCGTCGCGTTGCGGGTCCGGTCCGCCAGGATCGTCTCGCACACGCGCCGCACTTCGTCGTCCGGCACGTCCTGGAACCCGGAGCGGGTGATGGTCTTGACGGACGGGAAGATGCCGCGCACGAGATCCGGCCCGCCGGTCCCCACGTCCTCGTCGGCCGCGTCGACGAGCGCCTCGAGCGCGACGCGGAGCGCCTCCTCGCGCGTCATGTCGCGGCGCCAGAGCTTCTTCAGCGAGTCGCGCGCGTCCTTCGAGCCCGAGCCCTGCGCGTCGTAGTTCGTCTCCTCGTAACGGCCGCCGGTGACGTCGTACTTGAAGAGCCGGCCGGTCCCGGCCTTCTCGTCGAAGCCCGCGAAGATCGGGACCACGACGAGCCCCTGCATCGCGGCGGGGAGGTTCATGCGGATCATCTGCGAGAGGCGGTTGGCCTTGCCCTCGAGCGAGAGGTTGTCGCCCTCGACCTTCTCGTAGTGCTCGAGCTCGGTCTGGAAGAGCTTCGCCATCTCGGTCGCGGGCCCGGCGACGCCGGCGATGCCGACGCCCGAGAGCTCGTCGGCCTTGAAGATCTTCTCGATCCGGCGGCCCGCCACCTGGTAGCCGGCGGTCGCCTGCCGGTCGCCCGCCATGATGACCCCGTCGCGGTAGCGCACGGAGAGCACGGTGGTCCCGTGGGGCGGCTCGGGCGGCGCCTCGTGCGGCGCAGACGCGCCGCCCGGCATCATGTGCGGCGCCTCGCGGCGCAGCAGGTCCATGAAGCTCGGGTTCGAGTAGTCGTTGAAGAGATGCTGCCAGCGGCCCTGGTCGGCCATGCCCGTCACATTCCGGCCGCGCGCGAGATGTTGCGCAGCAGATCCGCCGCCGTGGGCGACTCCATCAGGAGTCCGCGGACGTGAGCCTCGGTGCCGCGCAGCGGCTCGAGCATGAAGATTTTCTTCAGCGGCCCCTCCTTGAGGTCGAAGATCACAGAGTCCCAGCTCGCCGACACGATCTCCTCCGCGTACCGCTGCAGGCACATGCCGCGGAAGTAGGCGCGCGTGTCCTTCGGCGGGTCGTAGATCGCCTTGGAGATCTCGTCGTCGGTGACGATCCGCTCGACGGCCTCGGCCTCCTCGAGCTTGTAGTAGAGGCCCTTGCCCGGGCGGATGTCGTGGTACTGGAGGTCGATCATCTGCACGCGCGAGGCGTTCCACTCGAGCGTGTGCTTCGCCATGTAGTTCTCGATGACCTGCCGCTTGATGACCCAGTCGAGCTCGCGGCCGAGCTGCGCCGGGTCCTCGGCGAGGCGATCCAGCGTGTGCTCCCAGCGGCCCAGCACGTCGGCGACCCAGGACTCCTTCTCGCGGTCGCGGTAGTAGCGCTGCGCCATCGCCAGGAACTCGCGCTGGAGGTCCACGGCGGAGACGGAGCGTCCGTCCTTGAGCCGGATCGTGTCGCGGCAGGTGAGGTCGCGCGAGACTTTCCGGAACGCGGCCACGGGCCCGTCGATGGACAGGTCGCGGTCGATGAAGTCGTCCTCGACCATGCTGAGCACGATCGCCATCGTCCCGACCTTGAGGTAGTTGGCGGTCTCGCTCATGTTGGCGTCGCCGACGATGACGTGCAGGCGGCGGTACTTCTCGGGGTCGGCGTGGGGCTCGTCCCGCGTGTTGATGATCGGGCGCGAGTGCATCGTCTCGAGGCCGACCTCCGTCTCGAGGAAGTCGGCGCGCTGCGAGATCTGGTAATCGCACGGGTCCGCGTTGTTCTCGGCGCCGACCTTCCCGGCCCCGGTGAAGATCTGACGAGTCACGAAGAACGGCATCATGTGCTGCACGATCCGCGCGAACGGCACCCGGCGGTCCATCAGGTAGTTCTCGTGGGTGCCGTACGAGTTGCCCTTGCTGTCGGTGTTGTTCTTGTAGATCAGGATCCGCTGCTCGGGCGGCGAGACCGCTTCGGCGCGCTGCCGCGACAGGTTCAGGATGCGCTCGCCCGCTCGGTCCCAGATCACGAGGTCGCGCGGGTTGGTCGTCTCCGGGCTCGAGTATTCGGGGTGCGCGTGGTCCACGTAGAAGCGCGCGCCGTTCGAGAGGATCAAGTTGATCAGGCGCGACTCCTCCTTCGAGGTGCCCTCCTTCTCCTCCATGTACTCGAAGCCCCGGGCGTCCCGGAGCGGGCTCTCCGCCTCGTAGTCCCACCGGACGCGCGAGGAGCGGAAGGTCTCGTAGGAGTTGATCAGCAGCAGCGAGGACAGGATCGGGTTGAAGTCGGGCTGGTTCTTCACCGTGATCCCGTACTCGGTTTCGATGCCCATGACTTTCGGGATGGCCATGCGTCCCCCAACGTCGCGTGAGAACAGAAACCCCTGGCCGGGGGCCAGGGGAGGAACGAGGGGGGCCGCGGGACCCCCCTCCCGATCTCGGTTACAGGTATTGGCCGGTGTTGACGAGCTTTTCCACGCTGCGCTGCTTTTCCTTCGCCTCGCCCATCAGCGGTTTCACGTAGACGATCCGCTCGCCCTTCTTGCCGGCGATCTTGGCCCAGTCGTCGGGGTTCGTCGTGTTCGGCAGGTCCTCGTTCTCCTTGAACTCCTCGCGCACGGCCGTGGTGAGGTCGTCGGTCGTGATGCCCTTGGGGCCGCCGCCGATGAGGCGCTTGAGGGCGAGCTTCTTGGCCCGGCGCACGATGGACTCGATCATGGCGCCGGAGGAGAAGTCCTTGAAGTAGAGGACCTCCTTGTCGCCGTTGGCGTAGGTGACCTCGAGGAAGCGGTTTTCCTCGGAGAGGCTGTACATGGCCTCCACGCTGGCGACGATCATCTGCTCGATGGCGGCGGCGATGTCGCCGCGGGCCTCACTCTGGGCGAAGGGGATGTCGGTGGTGAGGTACTTCTTGAAGATGTCGGCGGCCGCGGCGCGGTCGGGCCGCTCGATCTTGATCTTCACGTCCAGGCGCCCGGGGCGCAGGATCGCGGGGTCGATGAGGTCCTGGCGGTTACTGGCGCCGATGACGATGACGTTCTTGAGGCCCTCGACGCCGTCGATCTCGGCCAGGAGCTGGGGCACGATCGTGGTCTCGACGTCGGAGGAGATGCCGGTGCCGCGGGTGCGGAAGAGCGCGTCCATCTCGTCGAAGAAGACGATGACGGGCACGTCCTCGGCGGCCTTTTCCTTAGCTTTGACGAAAATCTCTCGAATCTTCCTCTCTGTCTCTCCCACGTACTTGTTCAGCAGCTCCGGGCCTTTGATGTTGAGGAAGTAGCCCTTGATCTTCTCGCCGCGGGTTTCGGAGATCTTCTCGGCGAGGTTGTTGGCGACGGCCTTGGCGATCATGGTCTTGCCGCAGCCGGGGGGGCCGTAGAGGAGCACGCCCTTGGGGGGCGTGAGCTTGTGCTCCTTGTAGTAGTCGGCGTAGAGGTAGGGGAGCTCCACGGCGTCCTTGATGGCCTCGATCTGGTCGACGAGGCCGCCGATGTCGTCGTAGCCGATGTCGGGCACTTCCTCGAGCTGGAGATCCTCGACCTCGCTCTTGGGGAGCTTCTCCAGCAGGTAGCCGCTCTTGGCGTCCATGAGGAGATGGTCGCCCGTCTTGAGCCGCTGCAGGCGCAGGGGGTCGGCGATGATGCCGACCTTCTCCTCGTCGGCGCGCAGCGTGACGACGGCGCGCTCGGGGTCGAGCTGCTCCTTGAGGATGACGACCTCGCCCTGGATCTCGTAGCCGGCGGCCTCGATGACGTTGAGGCCCTCGTTGAGGATGAGCTCCTGGCCGGGCTTGAGGGCGTCGGGCTTGAGGGCGGGGTGCAG
>DATFVL010000082.1 GCA_035260325.1 Candidatus Methylomirabilota bacterium
CGCGTGGCGGAAGCGCCTGGGCGTCGCCCGCCGCGACTTCGGCATCGGCATGACCAGCCCCGAGGTCACGGAGGTGACGCGGCAGATCGATCTCGGCGCGCTCCGCGAGTACCGCGACACGGTGGGGCTCCGCACGCGCGACGTCGTCTCGGGCTTCAAGCCCCAGGACTGGGAAGGTCAGGTGGCGGCTGAGGCCGTCGAACGCGCCGCCGCCGAGGGGGCGTTCGGCGCGCGGAAAGAGATGCTGGTGAAGGCTTTTCCCGGCCGGCCGCGCTCACTGGTGCTGAGCAACATCGCCCTGTTTCATTCCGCGGGGCACATGGGCGAGGCGGCGACCGTTCGCGCCGCCGGAGGCTTCGGCACCGGCGTCTGAGATATATCCGGCGCCTGGCCCGGAGTGAGTGCCGGTCGCGGCGGCGGGGTTACTCGCCGCGAATCTCGCGAAGCCGCCGCCTCAACGCCGTCATCCGGTCGTTCATCTTCTCCGAGAGGGTGGAGGCCCGGGTCCGCTTCCTCTGTCCTGTCTGGGGCGTCACGGTCGGGGTGGTGGAGTGGCAGTACGCGCAGCCGCGTCTCAAGCCGTGTTTGCACTCGCTCGTCGATGGTCTGTCCATGGCGCCATTCTAAACCCGCTTCGGCACCGGCGTCTGAGGTTACGTCTCGGCGCCCGCCCGGTAGTGGGTCGCGTAGGCCTGCCGGCATCGCTCGCGCAGCTCGGTCTCCTCGGGGTCGCGTCCGGCGAAGCGCGCGGTGGAGATCTCGGAGAGGTCGAGCGCCGGCGCCCCGTCGAGGATCCACTCGGCGATCGCCTCGCCGAGCGCCGGAGAGATGCTGAGGCCGCCGACGCAGCAGCCGCTCATCACCCACGCGCCGGCCACGCCGGGGAGCGGCCCCACGAGGTAGCGGTCGTCCGTCGTGAGCGTCGGCAGCCCGCCGCGGTGCTCAGCGACGCGGATCGTGGGGTCCTGGAAGATCGGGAACTGCTCGCTCACGCTCTTCGCGAGTCGCCACAGCACCTGGATGTCGAGCGGCAGCTCGGCCATGTCGAACGACGGCGGCAGCGCGGCCGCGTCGAGCTGCACGGGATCGGGCTCGTACCCGCCCAGCATCAGCCCGCCGCGCTCGTGGCGCACGTAGACGTTGGCGTCGATCACGCGGGCGATCGGGAATTCGGGGCTGACGCCTCGAATAGGCTCGGTGATCAGGAGCTGGTGGCGCGTCGGCACGACGGGCAGCGACCCGCCGAGCCCCGCGGCGACGAGCCGCGCCCACGCGCCCGCGGCGTCCACCACGACGCGCGTCGCGATCGTGCCGCGGAGCGTGCGCACGCCCTCCACGCCCCGTGGCCCGATCTCGAAGCCCGTGGCCGGCGTGTGCGGGAGCAGCACGGCCCCAAGCTTTTCCGCCGCGCGGCAGTAGCCGAGCGGCAGCTCGGACGGCTCCACGTTGCAGTCCGTCGGGCTCCACGTCACGGCGACAATGCCGCGCTCGCCGAGGATCGGCAGCCGCCGCCGCGCCTCGGCGACGGAGACGAAGTCGATAGGGACGCCGGCCGCGCCGCCCCGCGCCACCTCGCGCGCCAGCTGCTCGGCGTCGCGTTCGATGCGCGCGATCTTCAGCGCGCCGCTCTGGGTGAAGCGGAGCGGCTGGCCGGTCTCGCCGGTGAACGCCGCGAGCTTCGCCACCGCGCGCTGCGCGAGCCGCGTGAGCGCCGGAGTCGCGCGGACCTGGCTGCTGAGCCCGGCCGCGCGCGGCGAGGTCTGCGAGGCGAGGCCGGCGCGCTCGAGCACCGTCACGCGGACGCCGCGCCGCGCCAGATGGTACGCGGCGCTCGCGCCGAAGGCGCCGGAGCCGACGACGACGACGTCCGCCGAGGCGATCATATGGCGCGCATGATACAGTCCGCGGGGACAGGAGGGAACGCATGGGCGCTCACGCGCTGTACCTGGTGCGGATGGACGTGGCCCACGACCACGAGGCCACCTTCAACGAGGTGTACGACCGAGAGCACGTCCCCAACCTCCGGGCCGTGCCCGGGGCGCGCCGGGCCAGCCGCTACCGGCAGCCCGCGCCGACCGAGCCGCGCTACCTCGCCGCCTACGAGCTGGACGGGCCGGCGGTCATCGACAGCGCGGCGTGGAAGGCGGCCGGCGAGGCGGGACGGTGGGCCACCGCGGTGCGCCCGCACACGATGAATCGTCATCGGGCCATGTACGAGTGGGTGGGCGGGAGCGCGGCGCTCACCGGGAAGACCCCGTACGTCTTCTGGGTGATGATGGACGTCGAGCCCCACCGCGAGGCCCTCTTCAACGAGCTCTACGACACGGAGCACCTGCCGCTGCTGCTGAAGCTCACCGGATGCGTCAACGCCGTGCGCTACCGGACGGCGGCCGCCGGGGAGCCGCGTTATCTTTGCGCGTACGAGGTCGAGCGCACCGACCTGCCGATGTCGAAGCTCTGGAACGACACGTCGGACGTCGGGCGCTGGAAGCCGGAGGTGCGGCCGTACACCTCCAACAAGCGCTTCATCGTCGGCGAGCGGATCCTCTCGGCCTGAGGCGCGCTACGCCGGATCGAGCCCCACGATCGCGTTGAACCGGCCGAAGCCGATGTAGAGCGTCGTGTGCGCCACCAGCTCGATGATCTCGGCCTCCGAGAAGTGGGCGCGCACCTCGGACCAGAGCGCGTCGTCGACCTTGTGGTGGTCGACGGCGAGCTTCTCGGCGAACCGGATGGCGGCCCGCTCGCGCGGGCTCAGGAGGTCCGAGCTCTCGTCGTCGATCGCCGCGATCTTCGCCTCGGTCGCCCCCGCATGCCGGGCCCCGGCATAACGCAGGGTGAGTCAGTAGCGACAGTCGTTGAGAGCGGCGATCTTCAGCCGCACCAGCTCGCGGAGCACGGGGTCGATCGTGCCCTCGCGGGCGAGCGCCGCGCGGAAGGCGGTGAGCGCCTTGAGCACGCCCGGGTTCTTCGCGTAGGTCCGCGGGCTCGCCGAGGTGCCGGTCTGGCGCTCGGCCTCCTCGCAGAGGTGCCGGATCTCGTCGTCAACCTGGTGGATGCGCAGCGGCTCGATCCTCGCCATCGTCGCCTCCTCGTTGGGGTGTGGCCATGGTACTCCAGTGCCCGTGCGAATGGCGCGCGCTGAACGTCACGGGCCTGTGGCCGGTGGCCGCCGCGGCGTGACGAGGTCGACGAGGGTGTTCGCGAGGAGTGCCGCCAGGATCAGGGCGCCGCCCGCCAGCGACGCCGCGCCGGGGCGCTCGCTCAGCACGAGCCAGACCCACAGCGGCCCCAGCACGGTCTCCAGCATGCCGATCAGCGAGCTCTGCGCGGCGGGAATCAAGCGCGCGCCGGCCATGAAGAGCAGGAAGCCCGCGCCGAATTGCCCCACGCCGAAGAACGCGAGGAGCGCCAGGTCGCGCGGCGCGGTTCGGAGCGGATCGGCCAGCGGCAGCGCCACCAGCGCCGTGAGCGCCGTCGCCAGCGCCGCCGCCGGCGCCATCTGGATCTCGGGGTGCCGGCGGATGAGGACAGTGGCGGTCGCGAAGCTCGTCGCCATGACGATCGCGAGCAGGTCGCCGACCAGCGCGCCGCGACCGTAGGAATCGGACACCATGACGACCGCGCCCGCGAGCGCGACCCCCATCGTCAGCCACGTGCGCAGCGCGACGCGCTCGCCGAGGAGCATCCAGCCCAGGAGTCCGGCCACGTAGGGTCCCGTGGACATGAGGATCAGCGTGTTGGCCACCGACGTGTGCGCCAGCGAAAAGATGAAGCACGTCGAGGCGAGCGCCATGCACACGGCCACGACCAGGACCGGGCGCCCCCCGCCGCGCCATTGCGCGAAGATCCCGCGGCCCCGGACCACCCACAGCACCAGACTCAGGAAGAGCGAGGCGAAGACGCTGCGCCACAGGCTGGTCGTCCAGGGGCTGGTGGTGACGAGGCGAGCGATGAGCCCGCCGCTGCTCCAGCAGACCGCGGCGCAGGCCACCAGCAGGACGCCGCGCCGCCTGGAGGGCGTCGCCGGATCCCGCCGTGTCGCGACCGAGTCAGGAGCCACTGGCGTACCGTCGTCGCTTGACCGAATGTGCTACATGTAGCATACTCAGGTTATGCGAACCGCCGGCGTCCGCGAAGCCCGTCAGAACCTGTCGGTACTGCTCGACGAGGTCAAAAAGGGCCGTGAGGTCGTGATCACGGAGCACGGACGGCCCGTGGCGAAGCTCGTGCCGCTCGACCGGCCGCGCGGCAAAGGCGTTCCCAACTTCGCTGCACTCCGCCGCCGGATGCCAGTCTTCGATCCTCCGCTCTCCACGACGCTCGACGAGGACCGCGAGGATCGCCTCTAGAACAGGCACTCCGGCGCGGCTTCGCGAGCAACACGCCGCATACGGGGCCGCGCTGCCCGGCCCGCTCTACTGCGACACGAGCGCGCTGCTCAAGCTCTACCTCGCCGAGCCCGGGAGCGCCGAATTCACCCGCGCCATCGAGGGACGGGACGACCTCGTCGTAGCCGATCTCGCCGTCACCGAGGTCGCCTCGGCGTTGTCACGAGGCGTGCGTCAGGGCGCCCTCACGCCGGAGGCCGCGCGTCGCGTGCAGCGCACGATCATCGAAAGCCTCGACGGGTCGCCGTACCAGCGCGTCGAGCTGACCCGCGAGCTTCACCGTCGTGCGGAGCACCTCCTCCTCACGTTGACGACCACGCCGCTCCGCGCGGCCGACGCGCTTCACCTGGCGTTGGCCCTCGCGGCCCGGGCGGCCTCGATGGCGGTGTTCGACGTGCGACTCGCCGCCGGGGCGCGGGCCGTCGGCCTTGCCGTGTACACGGGGTGAGTCAGGTCTGGAGGTCACCCACCGCCGCCGACAGGGCCTCGAGCTCGGCGCGCCAGGACGCGGGCGCCGTCACCGGACGCACGACGAACTTGGAGAAGCCGACGGCGATGAAGCGCTCGATGAGCTTCCGCAGCGCGGGCAACCCGACCGGCGTCAGCTCGACCGATCGCGGACGCCGGGCGATCATCATGCGCGCGGTCGCCGGGTCGAGGGGCGCGCCGGCGTAGCCGATGCTCACGCCGAAGTGCTCGCTGCTGATCGAGCGCCCGGCCCGGGCCGCGGCGTCTTCGATCACGACGCGTCCCGCCGCCGCCTCCTCCGGCGTGCACAGCGAGGGCAGCCACCCGTCCGACAACCGGCCGCAGCGTTCGAGGGCGGCGGGCACCGTGCCGCCGAGCCAGACCTCGAGCGGCTGCTGCACCGGTAGAGGCGAGAGCTTGACGTCGCGGAAGCTCCCGGCTGCGCCCTCGTGGCTCACCGTCTCGCCCGCCCACAGGCGCCGCAACAGCGGAAGCGCCTCGTCGATGACGGCACCGCGGCGCTTGGGCTCGACGCCGATCGCATCGCGCTCCGGCGCGTAGGTGAGCCCGGGGACCAGCGTCACCAGCAGGCGCCCCTGGCAGAGCACGTCCAGGCTCGCGAGCTGCTTGGCGAGCCGCACGACGTTGCGCCCCGGCAAGAGCATCGTGGTCCCGAGCTTCACGCGCGGATTGCTCGCGGCCGCCCAGGCGAGGCCCACCACGGGATCGAGCACGGGGCCGGTCAGCACCTCCGAGAGCCACAGCGAGTCGAACCCCAGCTGATCCAGACCCGTGACGAGCTCGGCCAGCGCGTCCGGCGTAGAGGAAGCGCCTCCGGCCCCGACTCCGATGCGGATTTTCATGTCAAATCCTCGCGCTTCACGACTGAGTTAGATCTTCTGCGCCCCGTCGAGCCTTGCGAACTTCCGGTCGAACGTGCCGACGGGCAGGTGCCCGGCCTTGCGAGCGATCTCGAGGACCAGGCAGTCGGAAAAGTCCACCCGCGGGTGTCGCCGGTAGCGCTCCAGCGCTGCGGTGACGACGTCGGCGTCCTGAATCGTCACGTGCTGGTGGTTGAGAAGCATCTCGACCGCGGTGGCAATTGCAGGCGGAGCGAGGTCGTAAACTGCGCTCAGAACCCAGGTCGTCTCGGCGAGCACGAGGTGACCGACCCATCCGCCGGATTCGACGAAGGAGTCGGCGGCCGCCGCTTGCCTGGCATCGTCGCGCGTGATCAGGCGGACGAGGACATTGGTGTCAACGGCGCGCATGCTGCTTCCGCGCGTGGCGCCGGATTCCCTCCTTGAGCTGCTCGAGCGTCTTCGGCTTTGGGGCGCGCTTCGGGAAGAGTGCCCGATGGATGTCGTCGGAAGAGTAGCGCCCCGCCCGGCGGACTACGATGGCGCCGCCGTCGTCGTCCCACTCCAGGAGGGCTCCCGGGCCTACGCCAAGGCGCCGACGGACCGCGGCCGGGACGGACACCTGGCCCTGCGCGGTGAGCTTCGAGTGGGCGATCGGTGACATACACGTCTATTACCACGGTAATGCACCGGGATCAACGCCGCAGTTCAGAGACAGCCCGAGACGATCGCCGAGGCGCCTCGGCTCGTCGCTACGACTCGTGCACGGCCGCGAGGACCGGCGGCAGGGCCGCCAGCACCTCGCGGAGGCACTGGCGAATCCGGGCGATGTTCGCTTCCGCCTTCTCGGGGATTTCCCCTCGTCTCACCTGGGCGATGAACTCCTCGCCCGTGGTCGTCATCAGCAAGGACGCATTGATCTCCAGCTGGAGCGCGTGGACGCGCCGGGTCCGGGGTTGACCATACGTGGCCACGATGTTGCCCCCGGTGTAGCCGCTGACGTTCTGGTGCGCCTCGAAGCCGTGACGGGTGAAGATCGCGGCCGCGGTCGCCGCGAGCGCCGGGGCGCACGTCGCATCGTGGCGCGTGCCGATGATCACCTGGTGGTCCTTCATCCGCCGCGGGCTCCCGGTGTGACCGTCGAGGAGCAGCGCGTGCCCGTAGGCCTGGCGCAGCTCGGCGAGCAGGAGCTCCAGGGCCGCGTAGTAGGGGTCGTAGAGCGTCCGCAAGCGCTCCTCGAGGTCGCCGAGCCCGAGCGGACGCGCGAAGATCGGCGCGTCGCGCATGGTGTGGGTGCGCACTACGCCGCGCCGGGAGCGCACCTCGCCGTCCTTGTGCTCGAAGTCGTCGCGGCGGCGATTGACGTCCACGAACATGCGCGAGAACGGTGTCGCCAGGACCGTGGCCCCATCCTTATATAAGTCGGCGTAGAGATCGCCGGCGAAGGTATCGGCAAACCCGTACGCGAAGGTCTCGAACGATGGCTCGCAGTAGTCGTCACGGGTGATGTGGGGCAGGGGCTCCGTGCCGTAGTGGGGCACGCTCACCAGCACCGGCGTGCGCGCCCCCGGCGCTGGGTGCCTGACGATCGGGAATGAGCGCTCCATGGGCGATGTCCACCCAAGCCTAGCATCGTGGCCTCTCGTGTATCCATCGAGATACGTTGACGCGCCCGTGGGCCGCCGATACGATGCGCGCGATGGCGAGCTACGAGGCCAGGGCCCGACGCTTCAGCCGAGCCGAGTACGAGAGGATCATCGACCTCGGCGTGTTCCAGCCGGGCGAGGCCATCGAGCTGATCGGCGGTGAGCTCATGGTCGCCGAACCCCAAAGCGCGCCGCACTACACGGCGATCCAGAAGACCGCGAAAGCGCTGGAGGCCGCGTTCGGGCCGGGGTGGACCGTTCGCTCGCAAGGGCCCATCGGACTCGACGACGACTCCGAGCCCGAGCCCGACGTCGCGGTCGTCCAGGGGAGTCTAGAGGACTATGGCCGCGCGCATCCCTCGCGTCCGGCCCTCACCGTCGAGGTGGCCGAGTCGAGCCTCGCCGTCGATCGCCAGCACAAGGGCAGCCTCTACGCGCGGGCCGGCCTGCCGGACTATTGGATCCTCAACCTGGTGGACCGCGTCCTCGAGGTGTACCGCGAGCCGGCCCCCGACGCCGCGGCGCCGTTCGGCTGGCGCTACGCCCGCCGCGAGGTGCTCGACGCCTCCGCGCGCGTCACGCCTCTGGCGACACCGGGATGGAGCATCCTCGTCGCGTATCTGCTCCCGTGACCGGCTGACCCGCCTGTCGCCGGCGGCGGGGTAGACGTGACCGCAGCTAGTGGCTACAATGGCTACATGGAGGTCGGCCATGGCGACGGTCGGAGTTCGTGACCTCAAGAATCGGCTGACGCACTACCTGGGACGCGCGAAGCGAGGCGAAGAGGTCGTCGTCACCGAGCGCGGCAGGCCGGTGGCCATCCTCGCGTCCATCGGGTCCATCGAGAAGCCGCAGTCGCTCCAGGCGCAGCTCGCCAAGCTGGCGGCCAGCGGCCTCGTGATCTTGCCGACCGCCAAGCGCCTCACACGTGTCCGCCGGGTCCGCGTCTCGGGGCAGCCGGTCTCTCGCACGATCCTCGAGGATCGACGCTGACGTACCTGGACACCAGTGCGCTGATCAAGCGGTTCGTCGCGGAACGCGGGTCCGCGTCCGTGGCGCGCTTGACGCGGCCCGACGCGCCCGTCGGCACGGCCACGATCGCCTATGCAGAAACGTACTCGGGACTGGCCCGCCGGCATCGCGACGGCCACCTGTCCGCGACCGACTACGCGAACGCGTGCGAGCAATTCGAACGAGACTGGTCCGGGTATCTGCGGATCCGTCTCGACGAAGACGTGCTCGGCGCTGCCCGTCTCGTCATCCAGCGCCACGCCCTTCGTGGGTTCGACGGGATCCACCTGGCCTCGGCGCTGACACTGCAGAACCGGTGGGATGAGACGGTGATCGTCGTCGCGGCGGACCAGCGACTGCTTCGAGCCGCCGCTGCCGAAGGGCTCGCGACGCTCGACGTCGAGACAGGAGCGGCGACACGGCGAGGGCGCCGCCGCTGACTGCCGTATCCATTCAGGAGCGTTGCCGCCGTTCGAGCATGCGCGTAGGCTCCACCCCATGAAGCAAGCGGAGCGGCCCGTGGTGCGTCGCTGGACCCGCCGCGAGTACGCGCGGCTGATCGACCACGGCTTCCTCGACGAGGACGACCCGATCGAGCTGCTCGACGGGTTGCTGCTCGTGAAGGAGCCGCAGGCGAGCCCGCACCGGACGGCGGTGCTGCTCGCGGCGAAGGCGGTGGAGCGGGCGTTCGGCGAGGGCTGGTTCGTCCAGACGCAGAGCCCGATCACCCTCGACGACCGGTCCGAGCCGGAGCCGGACGTCTGCGTCGTCCGTGGCTCGCCGCGTGATTACGTCGATGCGCATCCGACGCGCCCGGCGCTCGTCGTCGAGGTCGCTCACTCGGGCTCGCGCCTCGCCCGAGGGCGGAAGGCCGCGGCCTATGCGCGCGCGCGGATCGTGGATTACTGGATCGTCAACCTCGTCGATCGCGTGCTCGAAGTCCACCGCGAGCCGGCGAGACCAGGTCCGGCTCGGCGGCACTGGGGCTACGCGGCGATCGAGACGCTCGGCGCCGACGCCACGGTCACCCCGCTCGCCGCGCCCTCCGCCGGCATCCGCGTCGCCGATCTCCTGCCGTAGGCCTCATGGACTGGCCTTCCGTCGGACCCCGTACCGGGGTAACTCCTCACGCAACACACGACGCAGGGTACCTTCGAGATTCTGTTCGGTCGACTGCGCGACGCTGCGCAAAGCTTGGTTGATGAGGGCCTGATAGCTCCCCCCTCCGGCCTTGTGAACCTGATCCCTAAACCACTGAAGGACGTCGTCGTCGATCCTGATGGTGATTCGCGTCTTGCCGGACGGGGTGCGAAGAACGGCACCGCGACGACCGTACCTAAAATCGTACTGCTTCTTCATCGCGGACGGTCGTCGCGGCACGTGTATGCGACCACGAGAATCCGGCCAAGCGCGTCCATCCCGAGCGTGACGAACCGATCCTCGTCGTCCGAAGTCTCATCGGAAATGGTGATCGCCTGCTCATCGTGAAGCGCGGTTCCGGCGTCCGCGAAGTCGACGCCGTGCTTGCGCAGATTGTCGATTGCCTTCTGGGGATCCCATTCGAGCTCCACAGTCGAGCATATGCACGATCGTGCATATCGTCAAGTCGCTCGATGCGGCCCGGGCAGGGAATTGCCGGCGAGGTCTAGAGCGCGCGCACGGCGCGAAGGACGTCGTCCGGGTCGGGTCGCACCTGGAAGTTCCGGCTGACCGAGAACCAGCGCACGATCCCGTCGCGATCCAGCACGACCGTCGCCGGGCGCGGCACGTCCTGCCCGTCCGGCCCCGCGCCCGCGTGCACCAAGCCATAGCGCCGCGCCACGGCGAGGTCGCGGTCGGCGAGGAACCGGAAGCCGAGGCGCAGGCCCTCGGCGACCTTCTGGCTCCGCTCGTTGGGATCGGGTGAGATGGCGACGATCTCCACACCGGCCTTTTCGGCCTCCGACAGCTCCGCTCCAAGCCCTTGGAGCTCCGCCATGCAGAACGGTCACCAGTAGCCGCGGTAGAAGACGAGCACGACCGGCTTCTTGCCACGGTAATCCTCGAGCGAGACCGGCCGGCCGGCGGCATCGGGCAGCGTGAAGGCGGGCGGTCGCTCGCCAACCCGCAGCGCGGTCGGAGCGTCCGGCACGCGCGCAATGACGAAGTCGAACCAGGCGCCGCCGACGAGCAAGAGACTCGAGAGCCCGAGCGCCAGCCACGCGGGCCACCGGCGCACCCGCGCGCGGGCCACGGCCAGCGCCGCCAGGGCCGTCGCCAGCGCGAAAGCGATCACGTAGCCCTCGGGGTGGTTGCGGATGATCGGGACGCGGATCAGGAGCACGTAGGCCGTGACCGGGCCGATGGCGACGACGACGCTGAGCGCGGCGAGCCGTCCCGAAGTCATCACGTGACGATTCTCCCACAGGCGCTCGCTTCCTTCGAGGGCCGCCCTGCCGTATCGTTCCGGTCGTGGTCGTCCATCTCGTCGACGGGACGTTCGAGCTGTTCCGCCACTTCCTCTCGCCGGCGGCGGTCTTCGACCGGAGCGCGCCGGAGGAGCTGAGGGCGGTGCGCGGCGTCGTCGTGTCCATTCTGAGCATGCTCGAAGGCGGCGCCACGCATCTGGGCGTGGCGACCGATCACGTCGTCGAATCGTTTCGCAACGCGCTCTGGCCCGGCTACAAGACGGGCGAGGGGATCGATCCGCTGCTCTATGCCCAGTTCCAGCCGCTGGAGGACGCGCTGGAGGCACTCGGCGTGGTCGTCTGGCCCATGGTCGAGTTCGAGGCCGACGACGCGCTAGCCGCGGCCGCGGTGATGGCTGTCGCTGATGAGCGCGTCGAGCAGGTCGTCGTGTGCACGCCGGACAAGGACCTCGCGCAGTGCGTGCGCGGTGACCGCATCGTCCAGCTCGATCGGCGCACCCGCGAGGTGCGTGACGAGTCGGGGGTGCGGCGGAAGTTCGGCGTCCTGCCCGCGTCGATCCCCGACTGGCTCGCGCTCGTCGGCGACAGCGCTGACGGTTACCCCGGTCTGCCGGGCTGGGGCGAGAAGTCCGCGGCGACGGTGCTCGCCCGCTATGGGCACCTCGAGCACATTCCGAAGCTCGCCGCGGAGTGGGACGTGCCCGTGCGCGGATCGTTGCGGCTGGCCACGACGCTCACGGAGCAGTGGGAGCGGGCGCTGCTGTTCCGGACGCTGGCCACGCTGCGCGCTGACGCGCTCCTCGGCGCCGACGTGGACGCGCTCCAGTGGACCGGACCACGCGCCGACTTCGCGGCTTGGTCAGCGCGCCTCGGCTCGCCGGCGCTCCACGAGCGCGCCTCGAAGCTCGCGGCGGCGCGCGCCGCGCGACGCCCGTCTACTTCCCCTTGAGCTTCAAGTCCTCGTACGGCGCCGACCACGGATAGTCAGCGATGAGGCCGAACCCCGATTCCGCCACGCGCGGACCCACGCCCTGCAGGAGGGCGAGCTGCCAGATCGGGAGGACCATGGCCTTGTCGTGGATCAGCTGCTGGATGCGATGGAGAAGCGCCTCGCGCTTCTTCGGGTCGAGCTCACCCGCCTGCTCCTTGAAGAGCCCGTCGATGTCGGGGTACCCCCCGTAGGCGAAGCCGCCGCCCGAGATCACGAACGGCTCCAGCCGGGTGGCCGTGTTGCCGAAGATGCCGCTCAACCCGTGGATGATGTTCTTGAGCTTCTTCTCCTGATACGCCTTGATGAACCCCGCCCGCTCGAGCGGGCGGAGCCTCGTCTTGATGCCGACGGCCTGAAGGTCGTTGAGGATCGGCTCGGCGTACACGCAGGCCCCGGCATCGCACCAGAAGTCGCCGGCGTCGAAGCCCTTCGGGTACCCGGCTTCCGCGAGGAGCTGCCTGGCCCTGACCGGATCGTAGGGGCGCACCGGCGGCTGCCAGTAGAACTCGAAGCTGGTGGGGATGATGCTCCCGGTGATCTTCGAGAACCCGAGAGTCACGGCCTCGTTGATCGCCTGGCGGTTGACGGCGTGGTTCGCGGCGAGGCGCACGCGGCGGTCGTGCCACGGAGAGGCCGCGTCCCACTGGTCGGCGAAGACCAGCCAGTGGGTGGCCACGAACGGAGTCGGCCGCAGCGTGAGCCCGGGCGTGCGCCGCACCTCCTCGCCGAGCTCACCCGTGACCGCGTAGGCGATGTCCACCTCACCGCGCTTGAGCATGGCCAGTCGCGTGACCGCGTCCGGGACCGCCTTGAAGACGAGGCGCTTCACGCTCGGCGTCTTGCGCCAGTAGCTCTCGAAGGCTTCCAGCACGAGCTCGACCCCCGGCGTGAACGAGACGAGCTTGTAGGGGCCGGCCCCGACCGGCGCCTTCTTGAAGCCGTCTTCACCCACCTTCTCGACGTACTTCCTTGGGACGATCCAGGCCGCGCCCGTCGCCGGTGTGGCGTAGAACGCCATGAAGTCCGGCCACGGGTGCTTGAGCCGGAAGCGGACATGCCGGGGATCCGGCGTCTCGACCGCGGCGACCTTCTCCTTGAGCGCCTTCGCGGAGATGCCGCGGTACCGCTCGAACGAGAACTTGACGTCCTCGGCCGTGACGGGCTCGCCGTTGTGGAAGGTCGCTCCCTTGCGCAGCACGAACTCGTAGACGAGCCCGTCGCGCGACGAGCTCCACGACTCGGCCAGACTGGGCGTCCTGGCGCTCTCCGGCATCGGCTTCACCAGCGCGTCGTGGAGCGCGTAGAGCAGCATGAACGGCGTGATGAGGCCCGCCGTCTCGGCCGGCTCGAAGAGGGTCGGCGCCAGGCTGAAGTGAAGCGCCCAGGTCATCTGCCCCGCCGGCGCCTCGGCGGCGAGCGCGCCCGTGGAAGCGGCGGACATCAGGGCGAGCGCACCGGCCGCGATCAGTCGTGTGCGTCGGCTCGTCATGGTCGTCTCCTTGGCTACGACTATAAAGGAGGAACCGCGAGCACGGGTCTGGTATCAAAGAAGAGATGGCCACCGTGCTCGCCAAGTCGCCGACCGCCGCGCCGAAGGCCGCGGTATCCTCGACCGCCGGGCCGAAGCCCGCCGTCTCCGCCGCCGAGATGGGCGCCCGCCAGCGGGAGATCTCGGTCTCCGAATTCTTCACCAAGAACCGCCACCTGCTCGGCTTCGACAATCCACGAAAGGCGCTCCTCACCTGCGTCAAGGAAGCCGTGGACAACGCGCTCGACGCGTGCGAGGAGGCGGGGATCCTGCCCGACGTCGTCGTCACGGTGGAGGTCGCGCCGAGCAACGGGACGGCGCCGCCGCCCGCGAGCCAGGCGACGCGCTTCCGCGTCACCGTGACCGACAACGGCCCTGGCATCGTCCGCCAGCAGATTCCGCCGATCTTCGCCAAGCTCCTCTACGGCTCGAAGTTCCATCGCCTCCGCATGAGCCGCGGCCAGCAGGGGATCGGCATCTCCGCGGCCGGCATGTACGCCCAGCTCACGACCGGCAAGCCCGTGCAGATCATCTCGCGCACCGGCCCGCGGGCGGCGGCCCACTACTTCGAAGTCCAGATCGACACCAAGAAGAACGAGCCGAGGATCTTCGAGAGCAAGAAGATCGACTGGGAGCATCCGCGCGGCACGCGGGTGACGCTCGAGATCGATGGGCGTTATCAGAAGGGCCGCGCCTCGGTGGACGAGTACCTCGAGCAGGTGGCCATCGCCAACCCGCACGTGCAGCTCGTCTACGCGACGCCGGAAGGGGAGACCCGAGAGTACCCGCGGACGATCCACGAGCTGCCGCCCCAGCCGCGCGAGATCAAGCCGCACCCGTACGGGATCGAGTTCGGCATTCTCTTGCGAATGCTCCACGACACCAAGAGCCACTCCCTCTCGGGGTTTCTCGCCGCCGATTTCAGCCGGGTCTCGTCCGCTGTCGCCCAGGAGATCTGCAAGACGGCGAAGCTCTCGCCCAACGCGCGGCCGCGCAACATCCACGGCGACACCGCCGAGGCGCTCTACAAGGCGATCCAGGCGACCAAGATCATGGCGCCGCCGTCGAACTGCGTGTCACCGATCGGCGAGAAGGCGATCCTCCACGGCCTGTACAAGCAGATCAAGGGAGATTTCTACACGGCGGTGACCCGGCCGCCCGCGGTGTACCGCGGCAACCCGTTCATCATCGAGGCGGGGCTGGCCTACGGCAAGGGTCCGGACCAGGCGACGGCGACCCCGGACGCGCCAGCGGCGCCGCTCGCCGAGGGCGAGCAGCGGGAGGACGACAACGAGCTGGCCCGCGTCATCCGCTACGCCAACCGCGTGCCGCTGCTCTACCAGCAGTCGGCCTGCGCGACCTTCAAGGCCACGCTCGAGACCGCCTGGCGGAACTACGGCATCGCCCAGTCCAGGGGCGCGCTCCCGGCCGGCCCCATGGTGGTGTTCGTCCACATGGCCTCGGTCTGGGTGCCGTTCACCAGCGAGTCCAAGGAAGCGATCGCCGACTACGACGAGATCCGGAAGGAGATCAAGCTCGCGCTGCAGGAGTGCGGGCGCCGGCTCAGCGTGTTCCTGCGGCGGCGCGAGCGGGCCAAGAGCGAGTTCCGCCGGCGCAACATCTTCGAGCTGTACATCGAGGAGGTCGTCGAGGCCTGCGCCCGCCTGAAGGGCGGCAGGCTCGCCAAGGAGAAGCTCAAGACCCAGCTGCAGAAGATCGCCCTGAAGCGGACCGGCGGCGCCCGGACCGACGAGATCCTGGGCCACGACGGCGGCCCCGAAGGCCTCCCCCATTCGATCATCGTCACGCCCGAAGGGCCCGAAGGCGAGGCGCCGGTGCTGGCCGGCGCC
>DATFVL010000083.1 GCA_035260325.1 Candidatus Methylomirabilota bacterium
CGGCGCCGCCGGCGCGGGCGGGGGCTCCGGCGAGCCGCCGCACCCGTCGAGCGCGCACGCGAGAGCAGCGAGCAGGAGCGCCCGCGCCGCCGTCACTTCGGCGCCCCCGGCTTCGGCGACCCGAGCGGCCGGTACTGGTACGTCGCCAGCGTCAGCTCGGCGCGTACCGCTCGGCCCGGCCGATTCGTGGACGCGAGCTTCATCTCCCTGAGCGTCACGACCCGCGGCAGCCGCGCCACCCGCTCGAGGAACTCGCCGAGCTGGTGATACGAGCCCTCCGCGCTCACGGCGATCGGGATCTCGATGTAGTAGTCCTTGGTCTGCGCTTCGCGCGGCTGGAAGAGCGCGATGCCGAGTCCGGCCTGCGAGCCCGCGTCGTTGAGCGAGCGGTAGAGCGTCGGCATCTCGCGCTCGGTCGGGAGCCGGTCCTTCAGCACGCCGACCTTCGCTTCGAGCTCGGCCATCTCGCGCCGGGTCTTCGCGAGGTCCGCGACCATCGCCCGGCTCCTCACGACCTCATCGGTGAGCGCCGCGTTCTGCGCGCGGAGCTGCACGAGCTTCGCCTCGAGCGGCGCGAGCAAGAAGTAGTACGACGCCACGCCGATGATCGCGAGCCCGAAGACCCCCAGCGCGATCTTCTGGGGCTTGGGGGCGTTGACGATCGGAGCGAGGAAGGCAGGAAGCGCCATGCTAGCCCTCGAAGCGGCAGGTGACCTCGAAGGTCACCAGGGGAGACGGCCGCGCCAGGTCGCGCCGGGAGACGATGATGTCGACGTCCTTGAACTTGCCGGAGGCGCGCAGATTCTGCATGAAGTCGGCCACCGCGGTCGTGGAGAACGCCGAGCCCGAGATCCGGAGGACCTGGTTCCGGTCTTCGATGCCGGTGATCCAGAGGTCCTTCGGGATCATGTTGGCAAAGGCGTCGACGAGCACGATCGGCCGCGCCTGCCCCTTGGTGAGCTCCTCCAGCACGGCGAGCCGCTTGCGAAGCTCCTCGACCTGGGCCTTCACGTTCGCGCCCTGGCCGAGCGTCGCCTTGAGCTGCGCCAGCTCCGTGTTCTTCTTGTCGATCTCCTGGGTCAGGGTCGACTCCTCGCCGGACAGCGTCCACCACCAGGCGCCGAGGCCGCCCGCGGCGACCACGTAGACGATCAGGAAGAGCCACCCGAGATTGAACGCGGGGAGCGCGGGCAGCGTGAAGCCGACCCGCCGGCGCTTCGCGTCGGGCGCGAGGTTGATCCGGATCATCGATCCTTGTCCCCCGGCCGGCGGAGCGCGAGCCCCACCGCGACGGCCAGCGTCGGCCCCGCGGCGTTGACCGCCTCGGCGTGCTCCGGATCCACCTCGATGCGCTCGAAGGGCCGCGCGAGCTGGACCGGGATGCCCCAGTTGGACGAGAGGTAGTCGTTCAGGCCCGGGAGCAGGGAGCACCCGCCCGCGAGGACGATCTTGCCGATCCGCTCCGACTCCGCGGTGGACGCGAAGTAGTCGAACGTGCGCTGCACCTCGAGCGACAGCTCGCGCGAGACCGCCTCCAGCGCCGGGACCACCGCCTCCCAGCGGACGCCGACGTCGCGGCCCAGCTTGGCCGACTCCGCCTGCTCGAAGGGGATCTTCAGCTGCTGCGCGATCGCCTGGGTGTAGTTGTTGCCACCGAACGGGATGTCGCGGGCGAAGATCGTCGAGCCGCCGCGCACGACGTTGGTCTTCATGAACGAGGCGCCGATGTCGATGAGGGCGACGGCCTCGTGCTGGTCGTCGGGGTAGTTGAGCTCGAACTGGTTACCGAGCGCGAAGCTGTCGACGTCCACGATCGTGGGCCTGAACCCCGCGTGCTCCACGACCGACGCGTACTCGAGGACCTTCGACTTCTTCACCGCCACCAGGATGAGGTCGAGCAGGTTATCGTGCTGGCCGACGCCGTGATAGTCGAGGAAGACCTCTTCGATCGCGAACGGAATGTGGTGTTCCGCCTCGAGCTGGACCACGTCGTGGATTTCCTTGGGCGGCACCTCGGGGATCTGGATCTTCTTGATGATGAGCTCGCGGCCGCAGATCGCGATCGCGGTCTCCCTCCCCTTCACGCCGGCCTTCGCGACGGCGGCCTTGATGGCTTCCACCACCGTGCCCGAGTCCTTGATGGTGCCGTCGGCGATGGCGTCGGGCGGCAGCGGCGCGATGCCGAGCGCCCCGATCCGGTATGTGCCCCCCGTCTCCGTGAGCTGGAGCGCCTTGACGGCGCTCGACCCGATGTCGAGCCCGAACACTTGCGGAGCCTTGCGGAAAAACGCCATGTTTAAACGCCTTTCTCCTCCGTGGATAAGTAGTATAGGCGCGGGGCCGCGAGGG
>DATFVL010000084.1 GCA_035260325.1 Candidatus Methylomirabilota bacterium
CCTCGGGCGCCGCCTCATTTTCCCTCGACGCAACTGGCGTGTGCGCGGTTCTCGAGACCGGCGGGGTTCTTCGTCTGAACGATGTACTCGTCGGCCTCACGGATAATCTTCTTGCAGGTGGTGCAGATCCACACTTGGGGCATGTGGCGCCTCCTCGAACGTGTCGATTGTCCCCATTGTATGACCCACGACCCGCCGACCGGTAGCGTCTCGAGACGCCTCCCGCCCGCGGACCCCCTTGACAGCCCCCGGCTCAATTCAGTATTTTTGAACTGTCATTAATCCCTGATTAACCGCCCCCCGGGGCAGGAGTGCGGATGCGGACCCGGCTGTCCCTGACCGTCAACGGCGAGACGCACGACGTCCTCGTGGCCGTCCACAAGACCCTCCTCGAGGTGCTGCGCGAGGACCTGGGGCTGACGGGCACCAAGCACGGCTGCGAGCTCGGCGAGTGCGGCACCTGCACGGTGCTCGTGGACGGCGAGCCCGTGCTCTCGTGCCTGGCCCTGCCCGCGGACCTCGCCGGCCGAGAGATCGAGACGGTCGAGGGGATGGCCGAGGGTGGGCGCCTCCACCCGCTCCAGCAGGCGTTCGCCGAGCTCGGCGCCGCCCAATGCGGCTACTGCACACCGGGGATCCTCTTGACGGCCAAGGCGCTCCTCGCCGACCGCCCCCACCCGACGCGGCGGGAGATCAGAGAGGCGCTCGCCGGCAATCTCTGCCGCTGCACCGGGTACACGAAGATCCTCGAGGCCGTCGAGCTGGCCTCGCTGCGCACCGGAGTCGCGCGATGACCCGCGCCGAGGGCAAGCACGAGTTCACCGTCGTCGGCCAGCCGCTCCCGAAGATCGACGCGTGGGCCAAGGTCGTCGGCGAGACCCGGTACGCCGACGACTTCTTCCTGCCGCGCATGGCCTACGGCCGGCTCCTGCGCTCGCCGCACGCCCACGCGCTCATCCGGTCCATCGACGTCTCCCGCGCGCGCGCCCTGCCGGGCGTGTACGCCGTCATCACCGGCGCCGACCTCCCGCGCGTGAAGTTCGGCATCCTCCCGGTCTCGCAGGACGAGGAGGCGCTGTGCACCGAGAAGGTCCGCCTGGTCGGCGACGCGGTCGCCGCGGTCGCCGCGGTGGACGAGGAGACCGCCGAGCGCGCGTGCCGGGCGATCGAGGTGGACTACGCGCCGCTGCCCGCGCTGATGTCGATCGAGGAAGCGCTGGCGCATCCCGAGGTCCGGATCCACGAGTACGGCGACGGGCCGAACGTCCACAAGAACGTCGCCCTGCAGTTCGGGGATGTCGAAGCCGCCTTCGCGAAGGCCGACCTCGTGCGGGAGGACGTGTTCTTCTACGAGGGCAACACGCATCTACCGATGGAGCAGCACGCGGCGGTCGCGCACGCCACGCCCGACGGCAAGCTCACGCTCTGGTCCTCGACGCAGACGCCGCACTACGTCCACCGGCTCCTCGCGAAGATCCTCGACATGCCGGCGGCCCACATCCGCGTGATCGCGGCCCCCGTGGGCGGCGGCTTCGGCGGCAAGCTCGACCCCTTCGCCCACGAGATCGCCGCGTGCCGGCTCTCCCAGCTCACGGGCCGCCCCGTGAAGATCGCGTGCACGCGCGAGGAGGTCTTCTACATCCACCGCGGGCGCCATCCGGTCCTCATGTGGATGAAGACCGGGTTCACGAAGGCGGGCGACATCACGGGCTGCCATCTGAAGACCTGGCTCGACGGCGGTGCCTACGGCTCCTACGGGGTGGCCTCGGTCTTCTACACGGGCGTCATCAACCCCGTCACCTACAAGATCCCGGTGTACAAGTTCGAGGGCGCGCGGGTGTTCACGAACAAGCCGCCGTGCGGCCCCAAGCGCGGCCACGGCACGCCGCAGCCGCGCTTCGCCCTCGAGTGCCAGATCGATAAGGCCGCCGAGCAGCTCGGCCTCGACCCGGCCGAGATGCGCAAGCGGATCCTCGCCGAGCCCTACACGAAGACCGCGAACCATCTCACGGTCACGACGATCGGCCTCGGCGAGTGCATCGACCGCGTGGTGGAGGCGTCGGGCTGGCGCGAGAAGCGCGCGCGGCGCGCGGGCGGGGGCTCGCGGCGGCGCGGCGTCGGCCTCGCCTGCTCGGCGTACATGACGGGCGCGGGCACCGCGGTGTACTGGAACAACATGCCGCACTCGGGCGTCGTCCTGCGCGCCGACCGCAGCGGCGGCGTCTCCGTGCTCTGCGGCGCGA
>DATFVL010000085.1 GCA_035260325.1 Candidatus Methylomirabilota bacterium
GCGCTGGCGCGGACGCTGGCCGAGCACATCGGCCACGTCAAGCCGGCGCCGGAAGCGCCGGTCGCGGCCGGGAACGGCAAGAGGCAGATCGGCGACCTCTGCAAGGAGTGCGGCCAGGCGACCTTCATCTACGAGGAGGGCTGCAAGAAGTGTCTCTCGTGCGGCTTCAACGAGTGCTGAAGCTCGGAGGAGGGTCGAGCGCCTCAGCGGTGTAGAATGCCGCCGTGTTCTCGGGCGGGACGTACGACGAGGTCGCGCGGTGGCTCTGGAACTTCCTCACGTCGCACGCCAAGCGCATCAGCCCGCGCGTCGAGGTCGAGCTGGACGCGGGTGACACGCGCGCCGGGAAGTCGTACGGGGCGCGGCTCCGCGTGGGGGCGCGCGTGAGCCCCGTCCTCGAGTTCGACTTCCACGAGGTCGCCGACAAGCGCGGGAGCCTCGCGTGGTGCGCCGAGATGGCCGAGCGCACGCAGGCCCGCGCGCGGGAGCTCCTGGCGGAGCGGGGAACGGCAGACGCCCGGGCGCGCTAGGCTCCTTCCGCGCTGGATCACCCCCGGGGACCTCAACGGGTTCCTTGGCCTCGCCCTCGACAACGTCACGCAGCTCGTCATCCTCTCGAGCCTCCTGATCGGCGTCTTCAAGTTCCCCGCGGACCTCGTCCTGCACCGGATGGTCCCGGGCACGGCGTTGGGCGTGCTGGTCGGCGACCTCGCCTACACGTGGCTCGCCGTGCGGCTCATGCGCCGGACGGGACGGGAGGACGTGACGGCGATGCCGTTCGGCATCGACACGCCGACGCTCTTCGCGATGGTCTTCGGCGTCCTCGGCCCCGTGATGGCGGCGACCGGCGATCCCGTCCTCGCGTGGAAGGTGGGCATGGCCGCGACGGTCGCGATCGGCCTCGCCAAGGTCGGGCTCGCGTTCGGGGGCGACTGGGCCCGCCGCGCGGTGCCGCGTGCCGCGCTGCTGGGCTCGATCGCCGGCGTCGCGGTCCTCCTCATCGCCTTCCTGCCCGCGCTCAAGATCCTCCGCGACCCGCTCGTCGGCCTCGTCGCGCTCGTGATCCTGTTCCTGTCGCTCTTTGGACGGGTGAGGATGCCGTTCGGGATCCCGGGCGCGTTCGCCGCGGTCGTCGCGGGCACGGCGCTCTTCTGGGTCCGCGCGTGGCTCGGCGCGGGCCCCCAGGCGACGCTCGCGGTCGGCACCTTCCGCCTCGCGTTCCCGTGGCCGACACTCGCCTGGCTCGACGCACTCGAGGCGACGCTGCCGTACCTCTCGGTCGCGCTGCCGTTCGCGCTCGTGACGATCATCGGCGGGATCGACAACACGGAGAGCGCGGCCGCGGCGGGCGACGAGTACCGCGCGCGCGACATCCTCCTCACCGAGGCGGCGGCGACCGTGCTCGCGGGGCTCTGCGGCGGCGTCGTGCAGAACACGCCCTACATCGGGCATCCCGCGTACAAGGCGATGGGCGCGCGCGCGGGCTACACGCTCGCCACGGGCGTGGTCATCGGCGCGGGCGCGGCCCTCGGCGCCCTCTCGCTCCTCGTCTCGGTGCTGCCGGAGGCGGCGATCGCGCCGATCCTCGTCTTCATCGGCCTCGAGATCACGGCCCAGGGGTTCCTCGCGTCACCGCCGCGCCACGGCGCCGCGGTGGCGCTCGCCTTCGTGCCTGTCGCGGCGGCCGTCGTCCTTATCGAGACGGGAGGCCTCCTCGCGGCGCTCGGGGCCTCGCCCGCGTCGCTCACGGGCGAGGCGGCGCTCGCCCACGAGGCGCTGCTGGTCCTGGGCAACGGCTTCATCCTCACGGCGGTCGTGTGGGGGTGGGCGCTCGTCGCGATCATCGAGCGGAGGCTCGGCGTCGCCGGCGCGGTCTTCGCGTTCGCGAGCCTGGCGACGCTCTTCGGCGTGATCCACTCGCCCCTGGCGAACGGCGCGCTCTTCTGGCCCTGGGCCGCGCCGTCGGCATTCCCGCAGCGCCTCGCCGGCGCCTACGGCGCGCTCGCCGCGATCTGCTGGCTCGCGGCGCGCGGCGCGCCGGACGCGTCCCGACGAATACCGGCTTGACCCGCTTCGTCACAGGAGTGTTAAATGGCTGCGGTTTTGTCGTGAACGTCATCGGTGGTCGAGAGGAGGCGCCATGAGCGCGTTCGGGAGGTCGGTGGTGGCCGCGATCGCCGGAGTCGCCCTCGTCGTCGGGAGCGCCGCGGTGGCCGCGGCGCAGGGGCCGTGGGTCGCGCCGCCCGAGGCGAAGAATCTGAAGAATCCCGTCAAGGGCATCGACAACGCGAAGAAGCTCGTCGAGATCAACTGCGTGTCGTGTCACGGCACGAGCGGTCACGGCGACGGCCCCGCGGCCGCGGCGCTGCCGCCGCCCAAGCCCGCGAACTGGACCTCCGAGCGGGTGCAGAAGGAGACCGATGGCGAGCTCTTCTGGAAGATCTCGAACGGCCGTGGCGTGATGCCGCCCTGGAAGGACATGCTCAAAGAGAACGAGCGCTGGGCGATCATCAACTATATCCGGACGCTGAAGGGCAAGTAGACGTCCGCCACGGTGTCGCTCGACACGCCCCGCCGGACGGGCCGGCGGGGCGTTCGTCTATCCTGAGGCATGCGCGTCTCGACCATCGACGTGGGCACCAACACCGTGCGCCTGCTCGTGGCGGACGTGGAGGGGCCGGGCGCCTGGCGGGTCGTCACCCAGCACCAGACGGTGACGCGGCTCGGCGAGGGGCTCGCGGCGGCGGGCGCGCTCGGCGCGGCGCCGATGGCGCGTACGCTCGCCGTCGTCGCCGGCTACGTCGAGCGCGGCTGCGACCTCGGCGCGAGCGACGTGAGAATCGTCGCCACGAGCGCGGTGCGCGAGGCGGCGAACGGGCGCGCGTTCGCCGAAGCGGTCGAGCGGGCCACCGGCCGCCGCGTGGAGGTCGTGAGCGGCGAGGACGAGGCGCGGCTCATGCTCCGCGGCGTGCGGTCCGGGCTCGGGCGCCTCGACGGGCGCGTCGTCGTGTTCGACATCGGCGGCGGCAGCACGGAGTACGTCCTGGCCGAGGGCGAGCGGATCCTCGCCGCCGTCAGCCTGAGGCTCGGCGTCGTGCCCCTCGCCGAGCGGTTCCCGTTCCCCGCGCGCGTGAACGCTGACGGGTGGACGCGGCTGCTCGGCGAGGTGCGAGGCCGGCTCGCCGCCGAGCTGCCGGCGCCGCTGCGCGGCGCGCGTCCCGAGCACCTCGTCGGCACCGCCGGCACCATGACGACCCTCGCCGCGCTCGACCTCGGCCTCGCCCACTACGACCCGGCGCGGGTCCAGGGCCACGCGCTCTCGCGCGCGGCGATCGAGCGGCGGCTCGCGCACCTCGGCGCCTTGAGCGTCGCCGCGCGCGCGGCGCTGCCGTGCCTCGAGCCCGGCCGCGCCGACCTCATCGTGCCAGGCATCGCGATCGTGCTGGCCACGCTCGATGCGGTCGGCGCCGACGGCGTGGTCGTGAGTGATTCCGGCCTGCGGGAGGGCATCCTTGCCGCCGCTGCGGACGCCGCTCCGTAGGCTCCCCGCGCGTCCGGCGGGCGTCGGCGCGATTTGACACTCCCGCGGCCGGCGTCTATCCTTAGTTGCTGATATGGACGACGTTGCCGTATTGGTGCTGAACTACACCTTCGAGCCGCTGCACTTCACCAACGCTCGCCGCGCGATCACGCTGCTCATGAGCGGAAAGGCCGAGTCCGTCGAAGCCTCGCCACGGGTGGTGAGGTCACCATCCGTGGCGTTCCCGCTTCCCGCCGTCATCCGCCTCGCGATCTACATCCGGAAGCCCTTTCTCGACCGGGTCGCGTTCAACAAGAAGAACATCCTCCGCCGCGACGGCTACACCTGCCAGTACTGCAACCGCCGCGGCGAGCGGCTGACCGTGGACCACATCGTGCCGCGCTCGCGCGGCGGCGAGACCACGTGGATCAACGTCGTGGCGGCGTGCCTCCGCTGCAATCTGCGGAAGGGGAACCGGATGCCCGACGAGGCCGGGATGCGCCTGATCCGCGAGCCCGTGCACCCGAAGTTCGTCTTCTCCACGCACATGCTCCGGCACCCGCACGCGAGCTCGCTGCTCGACTCGTGGCGGAAGTACCTGCTGGCCGTCCCGACGCCCTCCTGACGCCGCCCGCGGCCGTGTTCCGGCTCGCCTCCGAGTACTCGCCGCGCGGCGACCAGCCGCAGGCCATCGCGGCGCTCGACCGCTTCATCCGCGAGGAGCGGCGCCACGTCGTCCTCCGCGGCGTGACGGGCTCGGGCAAGACCTACACCATCGCCAACGTCATCGCCGACGCCGGACGCCCGACGCTCGTCATCTCGCCAAACAAGACGCTGGCGGCGCAGCTCTTCAGCGAGTTCCGGGCCTTCTTCCCGGATAACGCCGTCGAGTACTTCGTGTCCTACTACGACTACTACCAGCCCGAGGCGTATATTCCTCAATCGGACACCTACATCGAGAAAGACGCGCTCGTCAACGACGACATCGACCGGATGCGCCACTCGGCGACGAAATCGCTGCTCGAGCGGCGCGACGTCGTCGTCGTCGCCTCGGTCTCCTGCATCTACGGCATCGGCGAGCCCGACACCTATCAGGGCCTGCACCTCGTGCTCCGCGCGGGCGAGCGGATCGATCGCGACGAGATCATCCGTCGCCTGATCGCCGTGCAGTACGAGCGCAACGACTACGACTTCCACCGCGGCACCTTCCGCGTGCGCGGCGACGTCGTCGAGATCTTCCCGGCCAACGAGGAGTCGCTCGCCCTCCGCGTCGAGCTCTTCGGCGACGAGGTGGACGCGCTCCACCGCATCGATCCGCTCAAGGGCTCGGTGCTCGAACGCCTCGAGCAGGTGCACGTCTACCCCGCGAGCCATTACGTGACCGAGGCCGGGCAGCTCGAGCGCGCGATCGGGACGGTGCAGGAGGAGCTCGGGGAGCGGCTGGCCTTCCTCCGGCCGAAGAACCGGCTCCTCGAGGCGCAGCGGCTCGAGCAGCGGACGCTCTTCGACATGGAGATGCTGCGCGAGCTCGGCTACTGCCACGGCATCGAGAACTACTCGCGCCACCTCACCGGCCGGCGGCCGGGGGAGCCGCCGCCGACGCTGATCGACTACCTGCCGAAAGACGCGCTGATCATCATCGACGAGAGCCACGTCGCGGTGCCCCAGGTCCGCGGGATGTTCTACGGCGACCGCTCGCGCAAGGAGGCACTCGTCGAGTACGGCTTCCGGCTCCCCTCGGCGTTCGACAACCGGCCGCTGACGTTCGACGAGTTCACCCGCGCGACCGGTCAGACCATCTACGTCTCCGCGGCCCCGAGCGCGTACGAGGTCGCGCTCGCGGGCGACGCGGTGGTCGAGCAGGTGATCCGGCCGACGGGCCTCATGGACCCGAAGCTCACGGTCCGGCCCGCGAAGGACCAGGTGGACGACCTCCTCGCCGAGATCCGGGCGCGCGCCGAGCGCGAGGAGCGGGTCCTCGTGACCACGCTGACGAAGCGGATGGCCGAGGATCTGACCGAGTACTACCAGCAGGTGGGGCTCCGCGTGCGCTACCTCCACTCGGACATCGACACGCTCGACCGCGTGGCGGTCATCCGCGACCTCCGCCTCGGGAAGTTCGACTGCCTGATCGGCATCAACCTGCTCCGCGAAGGGCTCGACATCCCGGAGGTCTCCCTCGTCGCGATCCTCGACGCCGACAAGGAGGGCTACCTCCGCTCGGCGACCTCGCTCATCCAGACGGCGGGCCGCGCGGCCCGCAACGTCAACGGCGAGGTGATCATGTACGCGGACCACGTGACCGACTCGATGGCCGCGACGCTCCGCGAGACCGAGCGGCGGCGGGAGCTCCAGGGGGCGTTCAACCGGGAGCACGGGATCACGCCGGAGTCGATCCGCTCGGCGATCCGCGAGCTCCTCCAGACCGTCTACGAGCGCGACTACTACACGGTCGACGTCGAGGCGCCCGCCGAGGAGCGTTTCGGCTCGCCCGCCGAGCTCGCGAAGCGGGTCGCCGAGCTCGAGGCGCAGATGAAGGAGGCGGCGCGCCGCCTCGACTTCGAGCAGGCCGCCGAGCTGCGCGACCGGGTGAAGGCGCTCCGGAAGCGCGGGCTCGCATGACGCTCGAGGAGAAGCTCGCGCGGCTGCCCGACCGGCCCGGCGTCTACATCTACCGGGACGCGAAGGCCCAGGTCCTCTACGTCGGCAAGGCGGCGTCGCTCCGGAGCCGGGTCCGCTCGTACTTCCAGGAGTCGCGGCCGCGCGATCCGAAGACCGACGCCCTCGTCCGCCAGATCCGCGACCTCGAGTACATCGTCACCGACAACGAGCTCGAGGCGCTGATGCTCGAGGCCAACCTGGTGCGGAAGCACCGGCCCCGCTACAACATCATCTTGAGGGACGACAAGCACTATCCGTTCCTCAAGCTCACGACGAACGAGGACTTCCCGCGGCTCCTGGTCGCGCGGCGCGTGCAGGACGACGGCGCGGTCTACTACGGCCCGTTCTATCCCGCGACCGCGATGCGCGAGACGCTGCGCCTGACGCGCCAGCTCTTCCCGCTCCGGACGTGCTCGATCACGATCGATGGCCGCCTCGAGCGCCCCTGCATCCAGTACGCGATCCACCGCTGCAACGCGCCGTGCACCGGGTGGGAGACGCGCGAGGGGTACGCGAAGACCGTGCGCGACGTGATGGGTTTCCTCGAGGGCAAGGACGAGGACCTGGCGCTCCGGTTGACCAAGGAGATGGAGGTCGCCGCGGCGGACCAGAAGTTCGAGCGGGCCGCGATGCTGCGCGACCAGATCCAGTCGCTCAACAAGGTCCGCGAGCGCCAGAAGATCATCTCGACCGAGGAGGTGGACCAGGACGTGATCGGCGTCGTGCGCCAGGGGAACGACGCGTGCGTCGAGCTCTTCTTCGTCCGCCGGGGGCGGCTCGTCGGCCAGGAGCCGTTCTTCTTCGACAAGGTCGCCGGCTGGAGCGACGGCGAGATCCTCTCGGCCTTCGTCCGGCAGTTTTACGGCAAGGCGGTCACGCCCGCGCCCGAGCTCCTGGTGTCCGAGGAGCTCCCCGAGGCCGCCCTGACCGCCGAGTGGCTCGGGGGGCTCGCGCGCCGGCGCGTCCAGATCCTGGCGCCGCAGCGCGGCGCGCGGCGCGAGTTCGTCGCCATGGCCGAGGAGAACGCGGCGCTCGCGCTGCAGAACCACCTCCTCTCGCGCGACGACCGCCAGCAGGTCGTGCTGGAGGAGCTGCGGCGCGCGCTCAACCTCCCGGGCGCGCCCAACCGGATCGAGGGCTACGACATCTCCCACGTCCAGGGCACGGAGCAGGTCGGCTCGCTGGTCGTGTGGGAGAACGGGGGGATGAAGAAGGATGACTACAAGCGCTTCCGCATCCGGACGGTCACGGGCGCCGACGACTTCGCCTCGCTGGGCGAGGTCCTCACGCGGCGGTTCGCGAAGGCGCTGGAGCAGGGAACCCCGCTGCCGGACCTGGTCCTGATCGACGGGGGCCGGGGCCAGCTCAACGTCGGGCTCAAGGTGCTCCAGGACCTCGGCCTCGACTACCTCCCGGTGATCGCGCTCGCCAAGCAGCAGGAGGAGGTCTACGTCGGTGAGAGCCTCCACCCGCTCGTCCTCGATCCGACGTCGCCCGCGCTCCACACGCTGCAGAAGATCCGGGACGAGGCCCATCGCTTCGCGGTGACCTATCACAAGAAGCTCCGATCGCAGCGGACCCTCCGGTCCGTCCTCGACACGATACCGGGCGTCGGGCCGACGATCCGCACGAGCCTGCTGAAGACGCTCGGCTCGGCGCGGCGCATCCGCGAGTCGTCGGTCGCCGAGCTCGCGGCGGTGCCGAAGGTCACGCCCAGGCTCGCCCAGAAGATCTACGCCCATTTCCACGGCGCCGGATCTCCGGAACCCGGCGCCGCCGGCGGCGGTTGAACGATGGAGCCAACCAGGCGCGGAGGAGGTGATCGACGCATGCGGATGCTCATGGCAGCGGCGGCGATCGTCACGGCGCTCGCGGTGGGCGCGGGCGCGGCGCACGCGTTCCAGTGTCCGACGCTCATCAAGCAGGGCCGCGACGCGGCCGCCAAGATGGACGCGAAGGACGCGAAGGTGAAGAAGGCCGTGGCGATGCTGGACAAGGCCGAAGGCCTGCACAAGGAAGGAAAGCACGCGGACTCGATCAAGGAAGCTAACGAGGCTCTCGGCCTGCTCGGCGTGAAGAAGTAAAGCGCCTGGGGGCGGGGCGGGCTCTCTCGCTTCGGAACGACACTCGCGGGAGAGCCCGCCCCGCCCCCTGCGCTCTACGTCCTCACGCGAGCGGGCCGAGGCCGTTTCTTGCTCCTGCCATCTAAGTATGTAAAACTCTGAACGTAATCATGTCGAGCGATCGATATCCGTTCCGCGAGATCGAGGGAAAGTGGCAGAAGGTCTGGGAAGAGCGCAAACAGTTCAGCGTTAGCGAGGACCCGAGCCGCCCGAAGTTCTACTGCCTCGAGATGTTCCCGTACCCCTCCGGCCGCATCCACATGGGCCACGTGCGCGTGTACGCGATCGGCGACCTCCTCGCGCGCTACAAGA
>DATFVL010000086.1 GCA_035260325.1 Candidatus Methylomirabilota bacterium
GCGAACCTGACGCGCCAGCTCCTGGCGTTCAGCCGCAAGCAGACGCTCGCGCCGCGGGTCCTGAACCTCAACGCGGTCGTCACCACCGTCACCGCCATGCTCCGGCGCCTCATCGGCGAGAACATCGAGCTCGCCGTCGCGCTCGATCCCCGGCTCGGCCAGGTCCGGGCCGATCCCGGACAGCTCGAGCAGGTGATCGTCAATCTCGCCGTGAACGCGCGGGACGCGATGCCCTTCGGCGGCCGGCTGACCGTCGAGACGGGCAACGTCGAGCTGGACGACGCGTTCGTTCGGGTCCGCCCCGGCTCGACCGCGGGAAACCACGTGCGGCTCCGGGTCACCGATACCGGCGTCGGCATGGACGAGGAGACGCGCGAGCGCGTCTTCGAGCCCTTCTTCACGACGAAGGGGCCCGACCAGGGCACGGGGCTCGGGCTGTCCACGGTCTACGGTATCGTCAAGCAGCACGACGGGTACGTCGCGGTGGAGAGCGCGCCCGGGCGCGGGGCGGCGTTCACGATCTACCTGCCGCGGATCGACGCGCCCGCCGATGTGATGCGCGACAGCGCCGCGCCGGGCGCCCTGCCGGGCGGTGACGCGACGATCCTGGTCGTCGAGGACGAGGACGAGGTCCGGCGCCTGGTGCGCCAGGTCCTGGGCGGTCTCGGCTACGAGGTGCTCACGGCGCGCGACGGGGCCGAGGCGCTCGAGCTCGGCCGGCGCTTCCGCGGCCCGATCCATCTCCTGCTGACCGACCTCGTCATGCCCGGCCTCACCGGCCGCGAGCTGGCCGACCGCCTGCGGGCGGCGCGGCCCGGCGTGAAGACGCTCTTCATGTCGGGCTACGCCGAGCAGGCCGTCGACCCCGACGACCTGCTCGAGAAGCCCTTCGCGCCGGACGCCCTCGCCCGCCGGGTGGCCGCGGCGCTCCACCCGACCGCGATCAGAGTCGCAGACTCTTCAACACCTGCTCCCGCGCGAACAGGGTGACGATCGGCGCGGAACCGATCGTCCTCTCACCGCGACACGCGCCCTCACGGTTCCCGGGACCGCGCGTGGGCATCGAACGGCCCCGACACGCGCAGGACCTCGTTGGTCTGGAACGCGCTGCGCCGGATCACGACGACGAAGAGGTCGCCGGCGATCCCCGCCCGACGCGTCTCCGGCGTGACCGGCGCCCACGCGAGGCCGCGGGGCGCGTCGCCGTCGGTGAAGCTCGCGAGCTCGATCCTCCTCGCCGCGGCGTCCAGGACGAAGAGCGTGGCCGCGCGCCGGTCGGCGACGACGATCCAGCCCGCCGGGCTCGCGGCGATCGCGGTGGGGACGGGGCCCCGCAGGACGACGCCCAGCGCGCCCCCAGGCCCGACCCTCAGGAGCTCGCCGGTCCCCTGCTGCCACGGCGCCTCCGCGGTGCCGTCGGCTGCGATCCAGACGTGATCGCCCTCGCCCGTGGCGACGAGCCGCGGCCGGCTGACCGCGACCCAGCGCGGGTCGAGGACGCGGCCGGCGGGATCGAGCTTCACGACGGCGCCCCGCGCCCGGTCCGCGACGTAGACGTTGCCCGCGGCGTCCACCGCCGCGCCCTCGGGCTGCGTCAGGAGCGGCGGGGCGCCGGCGGGCGGGGTGCCGCCCGCGAACAGCTCCGCGCGCCCATCGAGCATCCGGTAGAGGGCGCCGAGCTTGCGGTCACGATCGTAGGTCGTGACGAGGAGCTCGCGGCCGGCGCGCACCGCGCCCACCTGCGCGTTGAGGAGGGGCGGGCCGTGGAAGAAGCGCGCCTCGGTCCGCGGCGTGAGGCGCGCGCCGCCCACCGGGATCCGGTAGATCGGCCAGAGGTCGTCCGCCTCGCCGCCGAAGTAGCGGCGGCCGGTGCGCGCGAGATAGAGGTTGCCGGTCTCGTCGAGCGCGAGCGTGGACATGGACGGCAGGCCGGCGAGGCCGCCGCCCGCGCTCACGTCGAAGCCCTCGCCCGTGACGTAGACCTGCGCGGTGAAGCCCGGCGGGAGCTGCATCTCCGCGAGCGCGGGCGCGGGGACCAGGGCGAGCGCGGCCAGCGCGAGGGCGCGCCTCATACCGCGACGCCCCAGAGCGTCCTCGTGAGGAGGCCGATCGCGTAGGTGACGACGACGGCGGCGGTGATGATCACGAGGTTCGTGAGGATCCGGCGCCTGACGTCCATGCCGGAGAGGAACGCGAGGAGCGAGGAAATGATGATGATCATCACGCCCCCGGTGAGGATCGACGGCATCGCGGTCGCCGCGCCGAAGGCCACCGGCAGCACCGGGACCAGCGCGCCCACGAAGTAGCTCGCGCCGACGACGACCGCCGACCCGAGCGACGTCGCGCCCGTCTCCTCCACGTCCCCGCCCTCGCCGAGGAACCGGCGGCGCGCGGCCTCGACCCGCTCCACCTCCTGCTCGGAGCTCGAGGCGACGTAGGCGCCGGCGCCCATCGAGAGCGCCCCCGCCACGGCCACCGTGGAGCCCGCGATCAGCACGGTCGCCGCGTCGCCGAACGCGCCGAAGAACCCGCTCACCGCGCCCAGGATCTCCACGAGGCCGTCGTTCAGGCCGAGGAAGATGTCGCGGACGCGCCGCGGGCTGATCCGCCGCTCCCCCTCGCCCATCACCACCGCGTCCTCGTGCTTGAACTCGTCCTCGAGGACCTCGTGGACGGCGCCGCCGAGCGGCCCGCCCTCGTAGCGGCGCCAGACGGTGAGGTACTTGCGCACGCCGTGGACCTCGATCGCCTCGAGGACGAGGTGGATCGCCGGCGCGCCGAAGAGGCGGCACACGCCGACGAGGAGGGCGAGCTTCAGGCGGCGGCCGAGGTCGAGCTTCGCCGGGGCCAGGTCGAAGAAGTCCTGCCAGAACTTGACGTGCCGTGTCTCGACCGCGATCAGCTCGTCGAGCGTCCGCCGGAGGTCGCCGCGCGCGGTGTCGCGCAGCGCCGTGTACAGCGAGAGGTCGAACACCTCGTCGAGGACGAGCCGGCGCGCGAGCTTCGCGTCGGCCGTCACCAGCTCCCCGGGACCGGCTCGACGATGTGCAGGCCCGTGTTGGCCCGGTCGACGAGGTAGACGAAGCCGCGCTCGTCCACCTCGACGTTGTTCGTCTGGATCGCCGTCTTGCAGCGGTCGCGGCCGCCGACCTTGACGCAGCGCGGGTCGGTGTTCGCCGTGGTCGCCGGGATGAAGAAGCCGGCCTCACGCGGGTGGAACGGGTCCCGGATATCCACGGCGCGCACGCCGGCGTTGAAGTACGCGAGGAACACGAGCTTGCCGTAGTAGACCGCCGCGAACGACTCGTTGGACGAGTGCGGGCCGAAGCGGCCGCCGCGGTTGCAGAAGTCGCCGGGCGCCGCGGGCACCTGGAAGGTGGCGACGGAGAAGGGCCTGGACGGCGTCGTCACGTCCACGAGGAACGTGAGCTGGCGCGCCTCCTGGCACTCGTTCCGGAGCGACTCCGACACGAGCACGACGAAGTCGCGCAGCGCGCCGCGCGCGTTGCCGGCGAAGTCGCGCACGGCCACGCCCAGGACGGGGAAGCTCGTGTGGCCGCCCCAGTCGGGCGCCATGTCAAGCCGGCCGATCTGCGGGTACAGGAGGTTCTCGCGCGTGGGCGCGAACGGGTCGGGTGCCTGGGGGTCTCCCGTGAGGAGCTTCGCGCGGTCCACGATCTGGAGCACGCCCTTCGCCCCGGTGCCATAGGCGAAGTAGACGCGGCCCCGGAAGGCGATGGGCCCGTGGACGCCCTCGGGCGCCTCGCCCGTCGCGCCCGGCTCCTGGCCCGGCAGCCCGAAGTCGCGGATGAAGCGCGGGCGGCGCGGATCGGCGAGGTCGAAGATCTTCGTCATCCGGTTCGTGCGCCAGCCCTGCGGGCGACCGTCGGAGACGAGGTAGGCGATGCCGGTGTCGCACTCCCACCAGTTCTTGTGCGTCTCGCCGAGGCCGCTGACCACCGTCGTCAGGAGCGACGGCCGGTCGGGGTCGCTCACGTCCCAGACCTCGTGCGCGAGCTTGCCGAGGGTGCGCAGGAGGTACGTCTTCGCCGGATCGCCCTTCGGGAGCGTCCGGCCGTCGCACACGCGCACCATCGCGGCGCCGCCCGCCTCGGCCTCGCCCGGCGCGCCCGGGATGTGATGGAGGTACCGCGGGTTCCGCGGGTCCGTCACGTCCACGATCGACGTCCCGTTCAGCTCGTCGCGGCCCGTGAGCGGATTGGGCTTGAGCCCGCCGTGATGGCCGACGTAGGCGATCCAGCGCTCGCCCTGCCTCACGGCGAGGGGCTGGTAGGCCGAGCGGGCCTGGAGGTCGTGGGTGCCGACGAGCCGCATGTTCCGGCTCTCCGCGGTCGGCGCCTGCGCGGCGCCCGGCGCGACCGCGGCGAGCAGCAGGCATCCGGCGAGGGTCGCGCGGCCCGGCGCCGTCATTCGACGACGCGATCGGCGCGCACGAGCAGCGACGGCGGGAGCGTGAGCCCGAGCGCCTTCGCGGTCTTCACGTTGATCACGAGCTCGAACTTCGTAGGCTCCTCGACGGGAAGATCGGCGGGCCGGGCGCCTCTCAGGATCTTGTCGATGTAGACGCCCGCCCGGCGCGCGAGGTCCGCGGCGTTGGTCCCGTAAGACATGAGGCCGCCCGCGTCTACGGCCTGCTGCACGATGCCCTCGAACACCGCCGGGAGCCGGTGCGTCAGCGTGAACTCCACGAGGCGCGGCAGGTCACGGTCGGTGATGGGACCGAAGAGCACGACGAGGCCGCCCGGCCGCTCGCGGCGTATCGCGGCGAACGCGGCGGCGAAGTCCTGGGGCCCCTCGGCCCGGAGCGACTGGATCGTCACGCCGAGCGTCGGCGCCGCGACCTCGATCTCCTTGAACCCCAGCGCCATGGACCTGAACGTCGCGTTCCAGAGCACCGCGACGCGGCTGAGCTTCGGGACCGCCTCCTGGAGAAGCTGGACGCGCTTGGCGCTGAGCTCGGCGAAGTTGACGCCGAGTCCCGTGACGTTCCCACCCGGCCGCGCGAGGCTCGCGACGAGCCCGGTCGCGACCGGGTCGGCGGCCTGGAGCATCACGATGGGGATCGTGCTCGTCGCCGCCTTGGCCACGAGCGTGGACTGCGTGGCCGTCGTGACGATCACGTCCACCTTCAGCGCCACCAGCTCCGCGGCGAGCTCTGGAAGGCGCTCCGGTCGGCCGCCGGCACCGCGGAACTCGATCAGGACGTCGCGCCCGACGACCCAGCCGTGCTCGCGCAGCCCCTCGACCAGCGCCCGGTCGATCGCGCGGGTCTCCGGATCGAACTTCGACCCGAGCCCGGTGAGGACGCCGATCCGCATCGGTCGTCTGGTCGACTGCGCGTCCGTGGCGCGCGGCGCGAGCACGAGACCCAGCGTGGCGCCGAGGAGGAAGGCGCGGCGGCTCGTCGGACGGCCCTGCGGCATCGCGGCCGGACTATAGCACAGCGTCCGGCGCCGGGGCCGCGTCCTCGCCGCGTGGCTCGTCGAGCCGCCGCGGGAAGCGCTCCTCGAGCATGACGTAGAGGGTCGGGATGAGCACGAGCGTGAAGAACGTCGAGACGAGGAGGCCGCCGATCACCGCGATCGCCAGCGGCTGGTTCGCCTCGGTGCCGACGCCGAGCGCGAGGGCCATCGGCAGGAGCCCGACCACCGTCGCGAGGACCGTCATGAGGATGGGCCGGAGGCGGATGCGTCCGGCGCGCGGGACCGCGACGAGGAGCGGCTCGCCGCGCCGCCGGCGCTCGTTGATGTACTCGACGAGGAGCACGCCGTTCGAGACCACGATGCCGACCATCATGATGATCCCCATGAAGGACGTCGTCGAGAGCGTCGTGTTCGTGAGGTAGAGCGCCCAGAAGACGCCGATGAGCCCCATCGGCACCGAGAACATGATCGTGAACGGGTCCTTGAGCGACTTGAACTGGGAGGCGAGGACCATGTAGACGAGGATGACCGCGAGGATCGAGGTGAAGTAGAGGCTCGAGAAGGACTCGCGCTGCTGCTCGGTCTGGCCGCCGAGGCGGATCGTGAAGCCCGCGGGCAGCGGCAGCGCGCGGAACTGGGCCTCGAGGTCGGCCGAGATCGAGCCGAGGTCGCGCCCCACCGCGTTGGCCGCCATGCGCACGAGCCGCTGCTGGTACTTCCGCTCGATCTCCGCGGGACCCGCTCCCGGCTTGATCTCGGCGAGCGTGGACAGGAGCACGGGGCGGCCGTCGGCGGTGGTCACGAACAGGCGCCCGAGGTCGTCGGGCGTCCGGCGGTACGGCTCGTCGAGCTGGACGACGACGTTGTACTGGTTGCCCGTGCGCGGGTCGGTGAAGAGGGACGGGTTGATGCTGACGTTGGAGTTCAGGGAGAAGAGCGCGGCGCGCGCGATGTCGAGCTGGGAGAGGCGGGCGAACGCGGCCTTCTCGCGGTCCACGGTGATCACGAACTCCGGGTAGTTCGGGTCGCGGCTGATCGTGACGTCGCTGACGCCCTCGGTGCCCTGCATGATGCGGGCGACCTCCTGCGACACGAGGTTCGCCGTGGCGAGGTCGTAGCCGAGGACCTCCACCTCGAGCGCCGTCTCGGCGCCGAAGTTGATGGTCCGGGCGACCAGCCCGCCGGTGACGAACCGGTACGTCGTCCCCGGGAACCGCCCCGCGAACCGGGGCCGCAGCGCTTCCACGATCTCGCGGTCGCTCCGCGCCCGCTTGTCGGCCGACGCGAGGTAGGCCTGGACCGTCGCGCTGTGCGGCCCGGTGTTCGGCGTGAAGATCGCCGACTGCCCCTGCGGGATGCCGACGTTCGACACGATCGAGACCAGCTCGCCGAGGCGCAGCGCCGCGTGGATGATCGACTCCATCTCCTTCGCGATCCGCTCGGTCTCCTCCACCCGCGTGCCGATCGGCGCCTTGAGGTCGACCCGGAACTGCGCCTCGTCGGACGGCGGGAAGAACTCGGTGCCGATCAGCGGCCGGAGGCCGAAGACGGGCGCGGCGACGAGGAAGAGGCTGCCGACGAACGCCACGGCGACGGACCCGACGACGAGGGCCCGGTGGCCGAGCGCCCACTCGATGAGCCGCTGGTAGAGCGTCTCCATGCCCTCGAAGAAGCGGACGGAGACGCGGAACACCCGGTCCGTGACCCGCCGCGAGAGGGGATCGATCGGCCGCTCGGGCTGGAGCACGCGCAGGGCGAGCAGCGGGGTCACGGTCCGCGAGACCAGGAACGAGGCGAAGAGCGAGATCGAGATCGTGAAGGTGAGCGGGATGAACAGGAGCTTGATCTGGCCCTCGAGGAAGACCGTCGGCACGAACACGATGATCGTCGTGATCGTCGCCGAGAAGATCGGCATCGCGACCTCGCGCGCCGCGTCGAGGACGGCCTTCCGCCGCGGCGTGCCCGGGATGTTCAGGTGCCGGTTGATGTTCTCGAGCTCGACGATGGAGTCGTCCACGAGCCGGCCGACGGCGAGGGCCAGGCCGCCGAGGGTGAAGACGTTGAGCGTCTGGCCCAGGAAGTACATGCAGATGAACGACAGCAGGATCGAGAGCGGGATCGCGATGGAGATGATCAGCGTCGAGGTCAGCGAGCGCAGAAGACGAGGATCACGAGGAAGGCCAGCGTCGAGCCCTGGAGCGCCTCGTGCCAGAGGCTCTCGATCGCCTGGCGGATGTAGATCGACTGGTCCAGGGTCACGCCGATCTTCACGCCCGGCGGCACGCCGATGAGCTTCGGCAGGAGCATCCGCACCTGGTCCACCACCGCGATCGTGTTGGCGCCGGGCTGCTTGTTGACGTTCAGCACGACGCCGCGCTCGGCGTCGATGCGCACGATCGAGGTCTGCGTCTCGTAGGAGTCGTCCACGCGCCCGATGTCCTTGATGTGGATGGGCGTCAGGTTCGGGCCGACGTTCCGGACGACGATGTCCTCCATCGGCTGGACGAGCTTGAACTGGTTGTTCGTGTAGAGGTTATAGTCCCGCCGGCCCGACTTCATGTCGCCGGCGGGCAGGAGGAAGTTCGCGTCGTTCACCACCCGCACGACGTCGAGGATCGAGAGCCCCTTGGCGTAGAGCTGGTCGCGGTTCAGGTTCACCGTGATCTGGCGGACCCGCCCGCCGTCCACCGAGGCCGACGCCACGCCGCCCAGGCGCTCGAGCTGGGGCTCGATCGTGTTGTACGCGAGGTCGTAGAGCTGCCGCTCGTCGAGCCCGCCGCCGGACGCCGTGACCAGCACGACCGGCAGATTCGAGAGGTCGAACCGCACGATGAACGGCTGCTTGATGCCGGTCGGCAGCGAGTTGAGGATCTGCTGGATCCGCTGGATCACCTCGGTCTGGCCGTTGTTCACGTCGGCGCCCCAGTTCATCCAGACGCGCACCGTCGAGAGGCCCTGGCGCGACTTGGACTCCACGAACTTCACGTCGCTGACGGCGCTGACGGCCTTCTCGATCGGGTACGTCACCGTGCGCTCGATGTCGAGCACGCCGGCGCCGGTGTAGATCGTCCCGATGTTGATGATCGGCAGGTTGATGTTCGGGAAGAGATCGACCGGCAGGCGGCCGAGCGCGACCAGGCCTGAGGATGGCGGCGCCGACCGACGCCATCAGCACGGCGATCGCGTTCCGCAGCGCGACGAGCGTGAGCCACATGTCAGGCGGGGCGGGCCCGAGGCACGGCGGAGGTGCTGGGCTCGGCCATGGTCGTCGGCGCCACGCCGGGCGAGCGTACCGCCGAGTCTCCGGGGGGTCAAGAACGCCCCACGCAGAAAAAGCTCGTGAAAAGCGGGGCCGCCGGGCTATCAAGGTCCTCATGACCAGGCGCGTCCCGGCCGCGGCCCTCGCCCTCCTGCTCGCCGCCTGCGGCGACGTCTGGGCCGGGCCCCCGACGGAGACCCTCCGCGACGCGTTCGCGGCGGTGAACTATTTGCTCCAGGACCTGCAACTCCAGGAGAACTCCGACGAACGGCTGGCCGAGATCCGCGGCGTCGTCGGCGACCACTTCGACCTCCGGGAGGCGGCGCGCCTGGCCCTCGGGCGCGAGTGGGAGACGAGGACGCCGGCGGAGCGCGACGAGTTCGTGCAGCTCTACGCGGATCTCCTGAGGCACGCCTATTTCTCCGGGATCGCGGCGCGCGCCCGGGTGCAGGGCGGCCTGGTCGTCAACTACCGCGACGAGACCATCGAGGGCGACCGCGCGGCCGTCGTGACGACGGTCGTCGGTCGCGACGGCGGCGAGATCCCGGTCGAGTACCGGATGCGGAAGGACGGCGACCGCTGGCTGGTGTACGACGTCGTGATCGCCGGCGTGAGCCTCGCGGCGAACTATCGCGCGCAGTTCGCCCGGGTCATCCGGAGCTCGTCATACCCCGAGCTCGTCGCGCGGGTGAGGGCGAAGACCGCCGAGGTGCCGGGCGTCCCGGTCGCCGCCGAGCCCGCCGTCCAGGAGGCCGGGCCCCCGGCCCCGGTCCCGCGGCTCGAGGTCGAGCGCGAGCCGGCGCCCGCCGCGCCCGAGCTGCCGGCGAGCCCGCCGCCGGCGCCGCCCGCGCGCGTAGTCACGTCGTTCTACTGGATCCAGGTCGGCGCCTTCAGGAACGCGGAGACAGCGGTGCGGCTCGCGACCCGCCTGCTGCTGCAGGACCTCCCGGTCTCGCTCGACGCGGTCGCCGTCCCCGCCGGTCAGCCGGGGACGCTGGCGCGCGTGCGCGTCGGCCCGTTCGGCGACGAGGCCGGGGCGGCGGCGACGCTCCGCAGCCTCCGGACGCCGGGCGCCCACCCGTTCATCGCGCGCGAATCCGACTAGCCTTTTGCCCGCGCGGCCGTGTCGCGTCCCTCCGGACGAGCGCCGGATAGACGATGTCGTCGCCGTGCTCGAACATCCACCGCATCTCGTCCTCGCTCATGGCCTCGGGCTTCGTCCCCTTGGCTGCGCACAGGAGCTCGACGAGGATCTGGCGCTTCACCTCGGACGCGTAGGTGGTCACGCGGTGGTAGCACTCGGACACGGTGCGGCCGAGCACCGTGATGCCGTGACGCTTCATCACGAGGCAGTTGGTGCCCTGGATGAAGGTCGGGTGGATCACGCAGCCGACGTCCGGCCGCAATCGCAGGATCTCGCGGTTCATCTGGTGGCCGACGCTGGTGGCCCGGGCGCCGTGGAGGACACGTCCGTCGGGGTGCTTCGGATGCTCGACGCGGATCACCATGCCGCCGAGCGTGCTCTGCACGTAGCCGCGCGCGGCCAGCATGTGGGCGGAGCGGACGTACGTCTCCCCGATCTTGCGGTCGAAGACGACGGAGGGATCGGGAGCGTGCTCGTTGACGGCGTAGCGCGCGGGATCGGTCATGGCGTCCGTCCCGGCCCGAATTGGCTGCATCGTAGCACGCGCTCCGGCTCAGGCCGGCGGATCGAGGGCGCGCGGGCCGACGCCCCCCGTCGGACGGAGCGCCAGCGTCACACCGTGACGCGGCCGAAGCGTGATGCCCGGCTCGGGCTCGACGCGCCCGCCGGGTGCTGCCGTGAGCTCGTACCGCTGCGCCACCATCGCGACGATGATCTGCATCTCGATCAGCGCCAGCGCGCTCCCGATGCACGCGCGCGGTCCGCCGCCGAACGGGAAGTAGGCGAAGCGCGCGCGGCCGGCCGAGCGTTCGGGCGCGAACCGTCCGGGATCGAAGCGCTCCGGATCGTCCCAGAAGAGGGGGTGGCGGTGCGTGACGAACGGGCTGAGGAGCACGATCGCGCCCGCGGGAATGCGGTAGCCGCCGAGGTCGAGATGGTCCGCGGTCGTCCGGGCCGTCACCCACGTGGGCGGGTAGAGGCGAAGCGCCTCTTCGATCACCATCCGCGTATGCGGGAGGGCGGAGAGATCCTCGGCGCCCGGCGTCCGCGTCGCGAGCACCGCGTGGACTTCCTCGCCGAGCCGCCGCCGCGTTCCCGGATCCTGCGACAGCAGGTGCCAGACCCAGGCGAGGCCGGCCGCGGTCGTCGTGTGCCCGGCGACGAAGAGCGCCTTGACCTCGTCGCGGAGCTCCGCCGGGCTCAGCGCGCCGCCGCGCTCCTCGCCCCGCGCCTCCAGCAGCACCGACAAGAGGCCGCCGTCGGCGTGACCGCCGCGACGGCCCTCGGCCACGCGGCGCGACACGAACGCGTCGAGCGTCGCGAGCGCGCGCGCGTAGCGGGGCGCGCGCGTGACGGTGAAGCGTTCGAGCCAGCCGAGAGGGCTCCAGAGCCCGCGGTTCACGTGCTCGACTGCGAGGGTGAGCGCCTGCCCGACCTCACGAGCCTCGTGCTCCGGCACGTCGCCGAACACGAGGCGGAGGAGGATCGCGCGGGTCACCTCCGTCATCTCGGCGAACGCGTCGAGCGGGGCGTCCGGCTCGGCGCGGCCTCGCCAGCGCTCGAGCATCGCGCCGGCGACCTCGACGATCGCGGGAACGGCGGCCGTCAGCCGCTGGGGCTGGAAGGCCGGCCGCATCAGCCGGCGCCGCCGGCGCCACTCGTCGCCGTCCACCGTCGTCAGGCTGTCGCCGAAGAGCGGCCTGATCCGCCCGGCCGACGGGTGCTTGCGCAGGAGGCCGCTCGTCTCCTGCAGCACGTGCCCGACGAGGTCGGGGTGGCTCACGAGATAGACGCGATGGGTGCCGAGCGGCAGCGCGACGACGTCGCCGTACGTCCGCGCGCTCTCGAGAAAGAACCGCAGGGGATCCCGCCGCGCGCGGGGGAAGACGCCCACGAGCGGGTAGGCGCGCGGGCCCGGAGGCGCTCCGGGGGCGACCGCGGCCGCGCGCGTCATCGGGAGGCCGCCGCGCGGGGCGCGGCGTCAGTCCCGCGGGCCCCGGGCGGCGGAGGGGCGTAGGCGTGGACGACGAACCAGTCGACCGCGTCGCCGAGGGCCCGCTCGATCGGCGTCTGGGGAATGCCGAGCTCTCTCACCGCCTTCGCGGCGTCGAAGTACATGTGCTTCCGCGCCATCCGCACGCCGGTGAGCGGCACGCGCGGCGGCTTCCCCGTGAGCCGCGCCACACCCTCCAGGCAGAGCGCGACGAGCCAGATCAGGGAGTACGGGACGCGAACGCGCGGCGCGGGCAGCCCCGTGATCCGCGCGAGCATCGCGAAGATCTCGGCGAGGGAGCAGTTCCGATGGCCGAGGATGTACTTCTCGCCCACGCGTCCCTTCTGCGCGGCGAGGATGTGCCCGCGGGCCACGTCTGCCACGTGGACGAGGTTCAGCCCGGTGTCGAGCGTTCCGAACATCCGTCCCTCGAGGAAGTCCACCACCATCTGCCCCGTCGGCGTCGGCTTCACGTCCCACGGCCCGATGGGGTTCGACGGGTTGACGATCACGACGGGCAGGCCGCGCGCGGCGTACTCCTCGGCGATCCGCTCCGCGAGGAACTTGGAGCGCTTGTACGCGCCGATCATGTCGCCGAGGCCCACGGGCGTCGTCTCCGTCCCGGACCGCATATCTTTTGGTATCCCGAGCGCGCCGACGCTCGAGGTGTGGACCACGCGCTCGACGCGCGCCGCCGCGCACGCCTCCAGGACGTTGCGGGTGCCGTCCACGTTGGCGCGATAGAGCGTGGCGGGATCCGGGACCCAGAGGCGGTAGTCGGCGGCGACGTGGTAGACGACGCGGCAGCCCGCGACGGCGCGCCTCAGCGAGGCCGGATCGCCGAGGTCGCCCGACACGACGTCCACCGCGCATCCCGCGAGGGCCTTCCGGTCGCTCCCCTCGCGCGCGAGCACGCGGACGCCGTATCCGTCGGCGAGGAGGGCCCGCACGACGTTCGCGCCCACGAAACCGGTTCCGCCGGTGACCAGGACATCCATACCGCGGGCGAGCGCGCCCTGAATCCGTAGGGTACCATCGGGGAACCATGGCGCCGGCTCCGCGCGTCTCCCTCCGCGCGCTCTTGCTGGGCACGGGGCCGCGCTTCGCGCGCGATGCGCTCGGCCCGGTGCTCGTCTTCTACCTCGGCTGGCGCCTGGTGGGGCTCACGGCCGGGATCCTCGGCGCCACGGCCCTGGCGCTCGGCGTCTACGTGTGGGAGCGCAGGCAGGACCGCTCGGGCCTCGGCGCGGCGCTCGGCTTCGGCATCGCGCTCACCCAGGCGGTCGTCGGGCTCCTGTCCGGCAGCGCCATCGCGTACTTCGCCCCGCCGGTCGTCATCAACGCGATCTACGGGCTCGCCTTCATCGTGTCCGTGCTCGTCCGCCGGCCGCTGGCCGGCGTGTTCGCCCAGGAGACCTACCCCTTCCCGCCGGAGGTCAGGGCCTCGGCGACGTTCCGCCGCGTCTTCTCGAGGGTCTCGCTCGTGTGGGGCGTCTACCTCCTGCTGCGTAGCGCCCTCCGGCTCCAGGCGCTCGCGTGGGGCAACGTGGAGCTCTTCCTCGCGATCAGCGTCGCGACGGGATTACCCCTGACGGCGGCGCTCATGACGTGGTCCGTCTGGTACGGCCTGCGCGGGTTCAGGCGCAGCGAGGAGTGGGGCTGGGCCCTCCGGGGCTGATCGAAAAGGCTACTCAGCGCCCGTCGCCTTTGCTAGGATCGTTGTCTACCATGTCGCTCTGCCAGCCGAGCCCTCTTCCCGCGGACGGCCGTTGAGCTCATCGCCGACCCCGCTATTTCCGGAAGCGTCGCGCGTCTCGCCCACCGCGAAGGTGGGCGCGAAGACGGTGAAACACCGCCACGAGGCGGCCGCGGTCCCGGACCTCGTCGACAGCATCATCCAGCAGGGGCTCGCGCGGCGGGCGAGCGACATCCACCTGGAGTCCGCCGAGAAGGGCCTGCTCGTCCGCTTCCGCGTGGACGGCATGCTCCAGGACGTGTGCGAGCTGCCGGCGGAGTCCCGGGCTGCCGTCATCGCGCGGATCAAGATCATGAGCGGCATGGACATCACCGAGCACCGCCTGCCGCAGGACGGCCGCATCAAGATCCGCGAGAAGGTCCGCTCCGTAGATATCCGGATCTCGTCGCTGCCCTCGCTCTACGGCGAGAAGATCGTGATGCGCCTGCTCGACCTGGACAACACGGCGCTGCCGCTCACCTCCACGGGGCTCGCCGAGGACAACCTGAAGGAGATGGCCCGCCTGATCCGTCGCCCCCAGGGCGTCATCTTCGTCACGGGACCGACGGGCAGCGGCAAGACCTCGACGCTCTACGCCTGCCTGAACGACATCGTGTCCGAGACGATCAACATCGTGACGATCGAGGACCCCATCGAGTACGAGATGCCGCGCGCGACCCAGATCGGGGTGAACGACCGCATCGGGCTCACGTTCGCCAGCTGCCTGCGCTCGGTCCTGCGTCAGGATCCCGACGTCATCCTCGTCGGGGAGGTCCGCGACGTCGAGACGGCCCGGATCGCCATGCAGGCGTCGCTGACGGGGCACCTGGTCTTCGCCACGCTGCACACCAACGACGCGATCGGGGCGATCACGCGGTTGCTCGACATGGAGGTCCCGCCGTACCTCATCGCGTCCTCCGTGAACGGCATCCTCGCCCAGCGTCTCGTCCGCGTCCTGTGCCCGGTCTGCAAGCAGCGCGTCGATCCGGACGGCGCGGTGCGGGAGCAGCTCCGGTTCGACGCCGCCGTGAAGTTCTCGCGCGCGCCGGGCTGCGAGTTCTGCCGCGGCGCCGGGATCGCGGGCCGCACCGGCATCTTCGAGCTCGTGACCGTCACGACGAACATGCGCCAGCTCATCACGAGCCGCGGGACCGAGGCGGCGCTCCGCGAGGCGACGCGGTCGGTGGGCTCGCGGTCGCTCTTCCAGGACGGGCTGCGGAAGGTCCTCAGCCACGCGGTCGCGTACGAGGAGCTCCTGCGGGTGGCCGAGCCCGACGAGGCGCCGTCAGCGTGACGCCGCGGGCCGCCCCGCGCGTGGAGGCGAACAGCGTCTTCATCGTCGAGGACGAGGCGCCCATCCGGGGTGTCCTGACGGAGGCGCTGGAGCAGAACGGCTACCGCGCGGTGGGATTCGGCGACGGCGCCAGCGCGCTGAAGCGGCTCCAGGACACGCTCCCGGACCTCATCCTCCTCGACATGCGCATGCCGGAGATGGACGGGTTCGAGTTCCTCAAGCGGCTCCGCGCCAACTCCGCCAGCGCCGGCGTCCCCGTGATCATCGTGTCGGGCCTCGGCGAGGACCTGCTGAAGGCGATCGACGCGCGGGCGGCCGAGAAGCTCGGCGTCGCCGGCATCTTCGCGAAGCCGTTCGACCTCCCGACCCTGCTCCGCTACGTGCAGGGGACGATCGCGCGGAACCGGGACGCCGCCAAGCGGACCGCGTCCTGACCGACCGCCGGCCCCGGGCGCCCGCCCGAGGTCAGGGAGCGAGAATCCGATAGCCCCGCGCGTCGCTCTGGCCGCCGTCCCTGTAATGGACGACGCGCGTGGGCGAGGCGTGGGTCCCGAGCAGGCGCAGCACCCGGTCGCCCACCACGCGGAAGCTGTGCGGGGTCTCGGGCGGGAGCGCCAGCGTGTCGCCCTTCTCGAGGACGACCGCGCGGTCCTCCTGGCCCTCGATCCAGGCTTCGGCGGTCCCGTCGAGGATGTGCAGGATCTCGACGTACGGGTGGGAGTGCATCGGGGCGACGTACCCGGGCTGCGCGGTCTGGATCCCGGTGCGGAGCGGCGTCGTGCCCGCGTCGTCGCCGATGATCGGCTGGTAGTGGGACAGCGAGCCGAAGCTGACGCGCTCCGCGTCGGCGAGCCGGACGACCGTGGGTTCCTTCATGGCGCCGTCCCCCCTCAGCTGCGGTACGTCGAATCGACGCGATCGAGCCGCCGGAGCAGCCCGGGCCAGACGAGCCGGCCCCGGCTGCCGCGCGGCCGCCCCGCCGTCATGACCTGGGCGTAGGCGCTCTCGATGATCTCCTTGGGCACCGGGATCAGCTCCCCGCCCCCCGCCTGCGCGCGCACCTGGATCGCGCACGACGCTTCCAGGTAGTACATGGCGACGAACGCGTCGGCGACCGTCTCGCCCACGGTCAGGAGGCCGTGGTTGCGCAGGATCAGCGACGTGTTGTCGCCGAGGTCCGCGACGAGCCGCGGCTTCTCGTCGTCCCGCAGCGCCGGGCCCTCGAAGTCGTGGTACCCGAGGCTCGCGAGCACGGAGATCGCGTGCTGCGAGATGGGCAAGAGCCCCGCCCGCTGCGCCGACACGGCGACGCCGTTGAGGGTGTGGGTGTGGAGCACGCACCGGGCGTCGTGCCGCGCGGCGTGGATGGCGCTGTGAATGACGAAGCCCGCGGGGTTCACCGGAAACGGCGAGTCCGCCACCTTGTTGCCCTGAAGATCGATCTTGACCAGGCTCGACGCGGTGATCTCGTCGAAGAACACGCCGTACGGGTTGATGAGGAACTGGTCCTCGCTGCCCGGCACCCGCGCCGTGATGTGCGTGAAGACCAGGTCCTCCCAGCCGTAGCGCGCCACGAGCCGGTAGCAGGCGGCCAGATCCACGCGCACGGCCCACTCGTCGGGCGGGACCCTGTCACGGAGCGACGGAACGTCGAGCGTCGAGGCGGTCATCGTGGCTCCTCCCTTGTGGCCCAGACAGTATCACACCGCCCGCCAGCCGCCGCGCCCGCAACACGATCAGCATGCCGAGCGCGCCGGCCGCGTCGATGACGAGGTCGCGTGCGCTACCCGTGCGGGCCGGGAGCATGGCCTGGTGGGCCTCGTCGACGAACGCGCACAGGAGGCACACGCCGAGGGCGATCCAGGCCGCGGCGCGGGGCGTCTGCCGGGCCCGCGCGAGGAGCGCCCGGAACCAGAGCAGCGCGAGGACGGCGTACTCGGTCAGATGGCACACCTTGCGCAGCACCATGTGGATCGCCTCGAGCGTGGCGACGGGCACGCCGGGCAGGACGGCCTTCAGGACGGGCAGGACGAACGTGGCGGTCTCGCGGGCGGCAAAGGACGCCGAGCCGAGCACGAGGACGAGCGCCACCCAGAGCACGGGTAGCGCATAGCGAAGCGAGATCATCTACCCAGAGGCTACCAGACCCTCCAAGCGGGTCCGCGCGGCGGCGCGGCCCGCGTCAGGACGGGCGAGGCGTGACGTGGCCGCAGCGCCCGCAGGTCCGGTGGGACTCCGTGCCGTAGAACTCCTCGTACACGCCGGACACCGGGTCCTCGCGGTAGTCGGCCACCTGCCGGACGGCTTCGTAGAGCGGCGCCCCGCAGGTCGAGCAGTACCAGAAGAAGCGGTCGCGCTCGTCCGGTCGCCGCCCCCGCTCCAGCACGAGCACGCACGCGTCGGGCGCGAACCGCGGCGAGTGCGGCGTGAACGCCGGACAGTGGATGATCTCACCCTCGCGGACCACCGCGACCTTCTCCTCGCCCGCGCCGGTGAGGTAGTGCAGCTCCATGTCGCCCTTGACCATGTACATGACCTCGTCGCTCGGATCGACGTGAAACTCGCTCCGGTGCGCGCGGCCACGCGCGACGAAGGCGATCGAGCCGGGCGTCTGCCAGAGGATGCTCACCGGCTTGGGCGATGTCCCGATCGCTTCCGCGATCCGTCCGAGGTCCACGGCGTGCAGCTCACTCATCGCTCGTCCCTCCCACCGCGGACGGTCACTCGAAGTCCGCGTCGAGGCCGGTGGCCTCCAGGCCCCACCGCGTCACCTCGGCCACGAGATCGTCGGTCCGGCTCAAGCGCCGGCTGAACTCGCGCACCATCGCGGCGAAGAACGCGAGGCCGGCGCCCGGGCTCCGCTCGACGATGAACCGCAGGCTCTCCTGGTCCAGCTCCAGCACGACCGCGTCGGCCTCGGCGCGGGCCGTCGCCGAGCGGTGCAGCCCTCCGAAGACGTTCATCTCTCCGAAGAAGTCGCCGGGGCCGATCACCGTCAGCACGTTCTCGATCCGCCCGGTGACGTCCTTGGAGATGACGATCCGGCCCTGGTAGACGACGAACATCTCCTTGCCGTGGTCACCCTCCTGGAACAGGGTCTGCGCCTCCCGGAGTCTGCGGACGCTCATGCGTTCGGCCAGCAGGCCGATCTCTTCCGGCGAGAACTCCCTGAACAGGGAGACTCCCGCCAGGAAGGCGCGCGTGTCGGCGGGAGCCGGCTCGACGGGCGCGCCCGCCGCGCGGGCGAGCGCCGGCGGCGACGGCGCGCCCGGCTTGACGATGGCGAAGCCGAGCGTGGCCAGCTCCTCGTCGGGTGGCCGCACGCGGCGGTCCGCCTGCCGGCGCTCGGTGTCGAGTCGCGCGGCGGTGCGACGACGCGCCTGCAGGCGGCGGTCCAGGATCACCTGCACGTTCTCGAGGTCCGCGCAGATCCGCCTGAGCCGTTCGTAGACCTCGGGCCGCGCCCGCTCGACGACGAAGAGGAGGTCATCCATGGCAGGCCCTCGTCACCCCGCCCGGGCTAGGCGTTGTCGAAGAGCTTCACCGCCAGCGCCCCGTGGGTCACGGCCGCGCCGGCCCGCAGCGCGGCGGCCAGCAGCGCGGCTTCGGCCACCTCCTCGCGCGTCGCCCCCGCCCGCTTGGCGGCCCGACTGTGCACGTCGAGGCAGTACGGGCACTGGGTCGTACACGCGACCGCGAGCGCGATCAGCTCGCGATACTTCCGCGGAATCGCGCCGCCGTCCCGGCCGACCACCGCGTCCAGCTCCACGAAGCCCTTGAACTCGGCCGGCGCCAGCTTCTTGAACTCCCCGAGGATCTTCAGATCGTCCGAGTCGTGATAGTGACTCATCCCCTCCCCCTTCCTACATCCAGCGTTTCGGGTCCCCCCGGCGCCCCCGCCTTGACCGGGTCGCGCTCGCCGGAGCAGTATCGCTCCGTGGAGGGAGGAAGCGCCATGGCCATCTCGAGACCTCCGTTCCGGGCCGATCACGTCGGGAGCCTGCTGCGCCCGCCCGCGCTGAAGGCGCTCCGGGCCAGGGTCGAGTCCGGGCAGGCCGGCGGCGACGAGCTGCCTCGCGCCGAGGACGCCGCGATCCGCGACGTGGTCCGGCTGCAGGAAGAGGTCGGCCTTCACGGCGTCACCGATGGCGAGCTGCGCCGCAAGTCCTGGCACATGGACTTCCTGCTCCGGCTCGGCGGCCTCGCGAGCAGCGGCAAGACCCTGCCGGTCGCGTTTCACGGCCCCAAGGGCGAGGTGCACTTCACCCGTCCCGATCTGCGCATCGCCGCGCGTGTCAGCCGGCCGACGCCGATCTTCGTCGAGCCCTTCACGTTCCTCAGGTCGGTGGTCACGCGCACGCCGAAGCTGACGATCCCGTCGCCGTGCATGCTGTACTCGCAGGTCGGGCGCGCCAACATCGACGCCATGGTCTATCCCGACCTCGATGCCTTCGTCGAGGACACCGCCGCCGCCTATCGCGCCGAGATCGCGGACCTCTACGCCGCCGGGTGCCGCTATCTGCAGCTCGACGACGTGAGCCTCGCGTACCTCTGCGACGAGGAGCTGCGCGCGCAGAACCGGGCGCGCGGCGAGGACCCCGACGCCCAGCTCCGGCTCTCGGTCAAGCTGATCCAGGCCACGCTCCGCGACCGCCCGAAGGACCTGACCGTCTGCACCCACCTGTGTCGCGGCAATTTCCGCTCCGGGTGGCGCGCCCAGGGCGGCTACGCGAGGGTCGCGGACGTCATCTTCCACGAGCTGCCGTACGACGGCTTCTTCCTCGAGTTCGACGACGCCCGCGCGGGCGATTTCTCGCCGCTGCGGCACGTGCCGAAGCACGTGCGCGTGGTGCTGGGACTGGTCACGACGAAGGCGGGGGCGCTCGAGAAGAAGGACGACCTCAGGCGGCGTCTCGACGAGGCGGCGAAGCACATCCCCCTCGAGCAGCTCTGCGTGAGCCCGCAATGCGGGTTCTCCTCGACGGTCGAGGGCAACGCGATCGCGACCGATCAGCAGAAGGCGAAGCTCGCGCTCTGCGTCGAGCTGGCCCAGGACGTGTGGGGCGGCCTCTAGCGCGGGACCGCGTTCAGACGGCGCCCCGCGTTCCCGGCCGCCCGCCGGGCGTGAGCACCCAGAGGAGCTGTTCGGCGTCGCCGCGCGCCCGGCGGCCGCGGTAGCCGGCGAAGACGGCCTCCACCCCGAGCCCGTGCCGGCGGAACATCGCCCGCAGCTCCCCGGCGTGCCAGTACCGCCGCCGGATGGTGAACCGGCGGTGCCGCACCCGGCCGTCCGGACCTTCCAGCCTGAACAGATGGCGCCGCGTCTCGAGCTGCCGCCGGGTGTCGATGGCGTAGACATTCCAGCCGCGGATCCGTGCCCCGCCGGCGTCGCGGCGGTCGAGCTTCAGCACGGGGCCGCTCGGGCAGGCCGCGATGCGGGCGAGCGGGATGAAGACGTCGATCAGCAGGCGGCCGCCGGGCGTCAGGTGGGCCGCCAGCCGGCGCAGCACGGCCTCACGGACGCGCGCGCTCAGCAGATAGTTGAAGGTGTAGAAGGGCACGAGGATGAGGTCCGAGCGCAGGCCGAGCCCCAGGCGGGCGGCGTCGGCCCGGACGACGCGCACGCGCGCCCGGACGGCCGGCCGCTCGCGCCGCAGCCGCGCGGTGAGCCGCGCCAGCATCGCGCGCGACACGTCCATCGCCACCACCGCGTGGCCGGCGCGGGCCAGCGGGATCGTCAGGCGCCCCGAGCCTGCGCCGATCTCGATGAGGGGCGTGCGCGCCCGGCGAGCATACCGGAGGTAGACGGGCAGATCGGCCGCGAACCCGCCGACGTAGAGATCGTAGAAGGGGGCGAAGTCGCGGTAGACGTCCATCGCGCTCGCCCGATAGTAGCGCGTCTTGACAGATGGCGCGGCGACCCCTACCGTTTGCCTGTGATGAGACCGCGCCTGCTTGCGACCGCCGGGCTCGCGCTGTGCCTGGGCCTGACGTGGGCCGGCCGGAGCGAGGGGCAGACCGCCGTTCCCCCGACCGATCCGGCCCACACCCCGCTCTACGCCGGGATCGGGCTCAGCGACGCCTGGTGGGAATTCTCTCTCGACAGCCGGATCGGGTACCCCGAGGGCCGCCTGCGGGTCGGGGAGAACGGCGGGCACGCCACGCACCTGCGGCTCCACGAGGATCTCGGTATCACGATGTCGGAGGCGCTGGAGGCGAGCGTGGCGTTCCGCTTCACGCAGCGCGACGCGGTCCGCCTGACGGGTCTCTACTACTTCCTCGAGGGCAACAGCAGATTTCTCGGCCAGCCGGTCTCGTACAACGGCGACACCTTCGGTCCGGGCAAGGTACACACGAACGCCGACTTCTATCGACTGAGCCTGGCCTACGAGCGCCTCCTGGCGAGCGGGCTCGGGATGTTCGTGACGGGCACCGGCGGACTCACGTACGTGCACCTCGACCCGGAGCTGACCCAGAGGGGGCACCGAAACTCCGAGGACTTCTATCGCCAGGAGCTTCCGGTGCCGATCCTCGGGCTAAGGATCGACGTCCCCCTGGACCAGCGCTTCGGCGCCCGCGGGTACGTCTCGGGCGGGGGCCTGCCCCGCGTGGACAGCCTCCGCAAGGAGGGCGGGACCATCTACCTCTCGCAGATCCACGTCGACGGCGGCATCGCGCTCACGTACGCGGTCACCCGGGCGATGCTGCTCGAGGCGGGCTACAACTTCACCTACTTCTTCCAGCACGAGAAGAGCCGCGAGGACGACAACTCCTTCGAGCTGAACGACAACGGCGTCCGGGTGCGGCTCAGCATCGCGTTCTGATCATTCGATCACCTGATCCGCCCGCAGCAGGAGCGATGGCGGGATCACGAGCCCGATCGCCTTCGCGGTCTTCGCGTTGATGACCAGCTCGAACTTGGTCGGCTGCTCGACCGGCAGATCGGCGGGCTTCGCGCCTCTGAGGATCTTGTCGACGTACGTGGCGGCGCGCCGGTAGAGCTCGCCGAGATCGGGCCCGTAGAACATCAGGCCGCCGGCCTGGACGTAGTCGCTGGTCTCGAAGATCGCAGGAAGTCGAAGCTTGAGCGCGGAGTCAGCGATCAGCGCGCGATGCCGCACCGTGAACGGGTCGCGCAGCACGACCATCGCCGTGACGCGTTCCTTCGCGATCGTGGTGAAGGCCTCCTCGAAGTCCCTGGGCTCCTTGACTTCCAGCGAGAGGACCCGGAGCCCGAGCGCCTGCGCCGCCGCCTGCGTCTCCTGGAAGGTGAAGGGCGTGTTCGGATGGAGCGGATGCCAGAGGACGGCCACCCGGCCGAGCCGCGGGAGCAGGTCTTTCAGCAGCTGCAACCGCTTCCCCGACAGCTCCGGCGAGATCTGCGTCAGTCCCGTGATGTTGCCGCCGGGCCGGGCGAGGCTCACGACGAACCCTTCGCGCACGGCGTCGCCGCTGTTCGTCATCACGATGGGGATCGTGCTCGTCGCGTTCTTCGCGGCCAGGATGCCCTCGGAGCCCCCGGCGAGTATGACGTCGACCCGCGATTTGACCAGCTCGGCCGCCATCCCGGGCAGCTGGTCCCTCGACTCGGCGAAGCGGTACGCGATCGTCAGGTTCCTGCCCTCGTCGTAGCCGAGGTCCTTCAGGCCCTGACGCAGCGCCGCGAGGAACGGCGACGAGACGTTCGTGGTCGAGCTCGAGATGAACCCGAGCCGCACGCGGGGCGTTTCCTGCGCCTCGGTCGCGAGCGGCGCGGCGAGAAGGGCGACGAGGAGGAGGACGCGGACGGTCACGGGCTGACGTCAGCCCCGGACGGTCGTGTACGTGTGCGGGATGTGGAACTCGAGGAAGCTCACGCCCTCGCCCTCCGCGACGCGCAGCCCGTGGCGGTCGCCCATCGGGATGCACGTCGCCTGACCGCGCTGCGTCACCACGTCCGCGCCGTTCATGGTGAAGCGCGTCTTGCCGGACAGGAAGACGAACATGCTCTCGGCGTCCGGGTGCATGTGGAGCGACGTCACCGTGTCGCGCACGTACTGCACGATCATCGCGTGGGCCCGCTCGGAGCGCCACGCCTCCTCGCCGACGAAATAGATGCGGCGCTTCTTCTCCTCGGGCACGTCGTGCGCCGGCGTCGTCGCGCGCGCGGCCACGGCGAGGCCGCCGGCGAACCCCGCGCGGGCGGCGGCGCGCCCGGGCGGGGGCGCCAGCACGCTGATCAGCGTCGCCTCGACGCGGCTCGCGTTGGCCACGGTGAGCTCCGTGCCCTCCTGGATCGCCGCGAACGACTCCTCGGCCATCGCCCGCGACGTGCCGCGCGCGCCCACCGTCACCGCGCCGGCCAGCGTGAACACGTAGCGGTCCGTGCCGGCCGGCACCGACTCGGTCAGCTTCGCCCCCGGCGCGAGCCGGATCGCCTCGCCGGCCATCTCCTTCATCTCGCCGCCGGTGATCGCGGCGCGCTTCACGCCGGCGGCGGTCTCACGGTACGGCAGGTCCGCGAAAGTCACGAGCCTCGCCATGATCGCTCCCTCTACGGGCAGACCCGCTGGATGAACCTTTCCGGCGGCCGCTCGCCCCACTGCGAGACGAGCCCCTCTTCCGCCGAGAGCAGGTTCGAGCCGTTCTTCACGTTCAGCCGGTCGGTGTCCGACCAGTGCTCGTGCACGCGGCCCCACGGGTCCGCCCAGTAGTCGTAGATCTGGCTTCCCAGGAGGTGCCGGCCGATCCCCCACATGTGCTCGTACTTGCCGAGGCGCGTCAGGTATTCGTGGCCCGTGAAGACGTCGTCGATGTCCGCGACCTCGAACGACAGGTGGTTGAGCCCGGCCTTCTCGTTCCGGATGCAGAAGAACACGTGATGGTCGACGTACTGGGCGCCGCGGTCGCACCGGTTGAACGACCCGATGATGTTGTCCTTGCTGCCGGCGTACACGTCGTCCGAGCAGATGAACCCGAGCGTCTCGCGGAACCACCGCGCCGTGTCGCGCACGTTGGGCGCCGCCATCACCCCGTGGCCGATCCGCTTCACCCGTGACGCGCCCGTGTGGATCCGCATCAGCACGCCGGCCCGCTTCAGCGCGTCCTGGCCCAGGTTCAGCGGCTGGCGCTTCACCGGGACCGGCTTGAGCTTCTTGATTCCGTGGACGACCTCGATCTGGTAGCCGTTCGGCTCCCGCAGCCGCACCCGCTTGCCGCCGCCGGGCTCGTCGATCTCCTCCACCGCCGACGCCCCGGGCGCCCTCGCGACGCGCTTCAGGTCGTCCGCGCTCGCCGCGTAGTACGCGAACCCCACGAAGCCGGGCTCGCCCTTCTCCGTCACGTGGAGGTGGTGGGCGGAATCCGTCCCGCGCATGTAGAGCGCGTTCTTCGTCCGCTCCGCCTTCACCATCCCGAAGTGGGTCAGGAACTCCTCCGCCACGTCCAGGTCCGGCGCCCGCAGGCGCCCGTACGCGAGGTCCGTCACCTTGATGAGTGCCATGGTCTTCTCCCGGTGTCGTCGAGCCAAGTCTCCCACGTGAGCCACGCCAGGGAGCCTATCGCACACGGGGCGGCTGGACAAATGAACGCCGGCGCCCGCGCGTGGGCGCCCTACATGCCGGCGATCTTCGCGGTCCGGCGCACCACGTCGAAGACGCTGTCGTCGGCGACGACGTGGCCGGTGAGCTTCTTCGTGCTGTGCGCGATGACCCGGCGGCCCGCCTCGGACTTGTCCAGGTCTACCAGCGCGGTCTGGAGCTTCCTGACGAGCGTGTCGTCCAGCCCGAGGCGCACCGCGATCGCGTCATGGGGGATCGGGTCGGTGCTCGACAGGACGACGAGGACGTCCGTGGCCACCCCCTTGGCCTTGGCGACCCCGAGGGCACCGTCATAGATCGCGCCCGCATCGACGCGCCCGTCGAGGACGGCGGCGATGACCTTGTCGTGACCACCCGCGAAGATCGTCTCCTTGAAGTACCGCTCCGGCGTGACGCCCTTCTCGACGAGCATCGCGCGTGGGTAGACGTAGCCCGAGGCGGACTTGGGATCGACGAAGGCGAAGCGCTTCCCCTCCAGGTCCCCCACGGTCCTGACGCCGCTGTCCTTCCTGGCGATGATCAGCCCGCGGTAGGTGGCGGAGCGATCCAGGATCGACTGCGCGATGATGCGGATCTTTCCCCCGCGCTGGGCGTCCACGTACGCGAAGGGCGAGAAGCTCCCGACGTCCACCGCGCCGCTCTCCATCTGCGTCCGCAGGTCGCCGTAGTCCTTGGCGATGTAGAGGCCGACCTTCCGCGCGAGGACGTCCGACAGGTAGGTCATCAGCGGCTCGAACTCCGCCCGCATCTCGGCCTCGCCGAGGACGGGTGTGAATCCGAACTTCAGCTCCTGCGCCTGCGGCGACGGCGCGAGCGCGATCGAGGCGGTCAGCAGAATCGACAGCGTCAGTCCGGTCCTGGCCCAGCCTCTCATGAGGACACCTCCGTGGGTCGCTCGACCAGCTGATCCGCCCGCCGCAGCAGTGATTGCGGGAGCGTCAGCCCCAGCGCCTTCGCGGTCTTCATATTGATGACCAGCTGGAAGTTGGTCGGCTGTTCGACGGGGAGGTCGCCCGGCTTCGCGCCCTTCAGGATCTTGTCGACGTAGAACGCGGTGCGCTGGGCCATGGACAAGAGGCTCGGCCCGTAGGACAAGAGACAGCCCGAGTCGGTGAACTCCCGTAGCTCGCACATCATGGACAGCCGATGCTTCGTCGCGAGGTCCGAGACGACGCGGCCCGCGGACGCCGAGATCACGGGATCGGTGAGGAGCGTGATCGCCTGGACCTGCTTGTCGAGCATGGCCCCGAAGGCGCGCTCGACGTCGGCCACCGACCGTACTTCGAAGGACCGGGGCGGCTCGAGCTTCAGCGCCCTCGCCGCCGCCTGTGCCGCCTCAAGGTCAGGGTGCCCACCCGGATTGTCCGGGTTCCAGAGGACCGCCACGCGCGAGGCCGCCGGGACGGCCTCCTTGAGGATCTCCAGCCGCTTCGCGACGAGATCGCGGGAGAGGAACGTCATGCCGGTGACGTTCCCTCCGGGACGCGCGAGGCTCGCGGCGAGCCCGCTTCTCACCGGATCGCCGGCGGCCACCATGACGATGGGGATCGTCGTGGTGGCGCGCCGTGCGGCATGGATCGCGCCTCGACGTAGGCTTGCGCGAACGCGGCGGGTCCTCCCCACAGCACGCCGACGCGAGGCACCTTGCCGGCCTGCTGCGCCCGCGCCGCCGGCGGCGCGATGAGGAAGCCCCAAACGAGGAGCGCGCAGAGCACCGTGTGGCGAGAACGGATCATGCCGGGCCTCCCGCGATCTGAGCCGGTTCAGGTTGAGGCCACCGAGATTAGCCGGACGGCTAAAGGGGGTCAAGGATCCGCGTCGCCTCAAAATGATGATTACCGGAGAAGGCGCGGTGCTAGGGTGCGGCGTATGGCGGCGCAGGCACGCTTCGGCATCGTCTTCCTGCCCGAGTCGCTCACGGCGTTCGGCGCGCTCTGCCGCGACGCGGAGGGCCACGGATTCGACTGGCTCGGCGTCGCGGATTCGCAGTCGGTGTTCCGCGAGCTGTACGTGGCCCTCGCGCTGGCCGCCCTCAACACCTCGCGGGCGCGGGTCGGCCCGCTCGTCACCAACCCGCTGACGCGCCACCTCGTGGTCACGGCCAGCGCCATCGCGAGCGTGGACGAGCTGTCGGGCGGCCGGGCCGTTCTCGGCATCGGCTCGGGCGACAG
>DATFVL010000087.1 GCA_035260325.1 Candidatus Methylomirabilota bacterium
GAGCGCGATGTCGAGCCGGCCCGCCTCGAGGAGCGGCACGTTCTCGGTGCTCCCCTTCGTGTTCTGCGTCTGGACCACGAGCGTCGGGTCGGTCGCGTTGATGGTGTCGGCGACGGCGGCGCCGTAGACGGGGAAGCCCCCGCCGGGCGTCGCGGTCCCCAGGACGACGACGGTCTTCTCGGCCGCCTGCGCGGCGCTTCCCATGAGCCACCCCCCGAGTGCGAGAGCCACGGCGGTGCGCGACACGGCGAACATGGCCGCAACGCTATCACGACCCCGCGCTATGCTCCCGCGGGGAGGACGACCGATGAAGCTCCTCGTCACGACGCTCGCGCTCTCGCTGGCCGCGCTGAGCTGTTCCAGGAGGTGGCGGTCTACGGCGTGTCCAAGCGCCTGCAGTTCAAGCCGCGCGCGAACTACCGGCTGATCGTATCGGAGATGACGCTCGCCCGGTAGCCCCGCTCAGAAGCCCGGCGGCGGCTTGAAGCCGCCGACCACGCCCCCGAGCCGCTCGGCGACGTCGATCGGCGTCGCATCCTCGAGGTACGGCCCCATGATCTGGATCCCCACCGGGAGCCCGCCGCGCGTGAGACCGACCGGCGCCGTCGTCGCGGGCAGGCCCGTGAGCGTCGCGAACGAGATCCAGAAGAGGAGGTCGAGGTAGGGGCGCGGACCCGCCGGCGTCGCGAGCACGCGATCAACTAGCGTCGTGTGATCGTGCGGGAACGCGGGCACGAACGCGGTCGGCAGGAGGAACGCGTCGTGGGTGGCAAAGTACGCCTGCCAGATCCCGCGCGCGGCGCGGCGCCGGCCGTCGGCGGCCTGGATGTCCCTCGGCAGCGCCGTCAGCGCGAGCGCTCGCTTGGCACGGAACGAGCCGTCCTGGTTGGCCGCGAGCCGGCGTAGCTCGTCGAGCTGGTCGTCGCTCGGCCGCCCGGTGAAGAACGCGTTAAAGAGGAACAGGTAGGCGTCGTACTGCTCCCCGACGTTCACGCCGGGGGGCCAGCCCTCCTCGAGCCGGGCGCCCGCCTTGCGGAGCGCGTCGATCGTCGCCGCGAGCGCGTCGCCGACCTCGGGGGAGACGGGGCAGCGCGGATCGTCCAGCACGAAGCCGATCCGGTAGTCGCCGAGTCGCGCGCCCCGCGCCGGCGGCAGCGACCAACGGTACGCCCGCGCCTCGGCCTCGTCGGGCCCGCCCAGCACCTCCATCGCCGCGCGCAGGTCGGCAGCGGAGCGCGCGAGCGGCCCGACCACCGGCAGTGTCGAGGGCGGCGTGGCCGGAATGGGGGGCGGCGGCGGGATGTGGCCGCGCATCGGCACGACGTCGAGGGTCGGCTTGTGGCCGTAGACGCCGCAGAAGTGGGCCGGGATGCGGATCGAGCCAGCGACGTCGCTGCCGGGCTCGAGATAGCTGAGGCCGGCGGCGAGCGCGGCCGCGCCGCCGCCGGTCGAGCCGCCCGGTGTCCGCGAGACGTCCCACGGGTTGTTCGTCCGGCCGAAGACGTCGTTGTAGCTCTGCCAGTCGGATGCCCAGATCGGCACGTTCGTCTTGCCGAGGATCACGGCGCCGGCCCTCTTGAGGCGCTCGACGACGACCGCGTCCCGCGGCGGCACGTGATCCTTCAGGGTCGGCGAGCCCGCGGTCGTCCTGACGCCCGCCACTTCCAGGGTGTCCTTCACCGTGCACGGGACGCCGTGGAACGGCCCCCACCACTGGCCGCGCGCCCGCGCCTCGTCGGCGGCCTTCGCGCGCGCCAGGGCCGCGTCGGCGGTGAGCGTCACGATGGCGTTGAGCTTCGAGTTGAGCCGCTGGATGCGGTCGAGCACGCGCGTGGTCAGCTCGAGCGCGGAGACTCGCCCCTCGCGGATCGCGCGCGCGGCTTCGAGGGCCGAGGCGAAGTCGAGATCGGGAACGGCGGCGCGCGGCGCCGCCGGGCGCAGGAGCGTCGCCGCGGCGAGCGCGGCACCGCCTCCGAGGAACTCCCGCCGGGTCAGGCGCGAGGGCGGCACGCGGCCGAGTCTAGCCGCCCTTGAGCCGCGGGTCCAGCAGGTCGCGGAGGGCGTCGCCCAACATGTTGAAGCCGAAGACGGCGAGCGAGAGCGCGACCGCCGGCCAGATCGCCAGCCAGGGCGCCTGGTACATGTGGTCGAGCCCGGCGAGGGAGAGCATCCCGCCCCAGGTCGGGTAGGGCGGCGGCACGCCGAGGCCGAGGAACGAGAGGCTCGCCTCGGTCAGGATCACCGTCGAGAGCCCCGTGGTCGCGACGACGATGATGGTCGGCATCACGTTCGGCAGGATGTGCGCGAGCGTGGTGCGGACGTGACCGGCGCCGAGCGCCCGCGCGCTCTCGACGAACGTGTGCTCCTTGATCGAGAGCGCCACGCCACGGATGATCCGCGAGTTCTGGATGCCGAACGCGACGCCCAGGACGACCGTGATGTTCCAGGCGCTCGGGCCGAGCAGCGACATGATGGACATCAGGAGCAGGAGCGGCGGGAACGCCATCCACGCGTCCACGCCGCGCTGGAGCAGCAGGTCGAGCCGGCCGCCGAAGTAGGCCGAGAGCACGCCGATCACCGTCGCGAGGACGCTGCCCAGCGCGACGGCGCCGAACCCCACGTAGAGCGAGATCCGCGCGCCGTACATGAGGCGCGTCAGGAGATCGCGGCCGAGCTGGTCGGTGCCGAGCCAGTGCGCCGGGCTCATGGTGATGAAGCGCTCGCGCAGGCTCGTCTGGGCGAAGCCGTAGGGCGTGATCCAGTCCGCCAGGACCGCCGCCGCGAGCATCACGAGCACGATCGCGCCGCCGATGGTCCCGAGCGGCTTCCTCCGCAGCATCTGGATCCACACGTCCGCATACCACGCGCGTGTGGCAGGGCGGCGTTCGCGCGCGCTGGTCCGCCGCAGTTCGAGCGCCGGCCTTGCCGGCGCAATCGACTCCTGGGGGGAGGTATCGGAAGGGGGGCGAAGCCCTCCTCCGAGTTTAGTAGCGAATCCGCGGGTCCAGATACGCATACGAGAGGTCGATGAGGAGGTTCAGGCCGACGACCATCGCCGCGATGATCAGGTTCACCGACTGCACCACGGGATAATCGAGCTTCGTGAGCGCCTCGAAGAAGAAGAGCCCGACGCCGGGCAGGCGGAAGATCGCCTCGATGATGACCGAGCCGCCGATGTACAGCGGGGTCTGGAGGCCGATGAGGCTGATCACGGGGATCAGCGCGTTCTTCAGCGCGTGGCGGAGGACGATCGTCCGCTCGCTGAGCCCCTTCGACCACGCCGTGCGGATGTACTCCTGGCGGAGCACGTCGAGGAGCGCCGAGCGCATGATCCGCATGATCGGGCCCGCGCGCGTCACGCCGAAGACGAGCGCCGGCACCAGCATGATCTTGAGGTTCTCGAGGGGGCTCGCGCTGAAGGCGACGTAGGTCCACAGAGGCGTCCACTTGAAGTAGATGGACGGGAGCACCACGACGAGCACCGCGAGGCCGAAGTAGGGGACCGAGAGCGCCAGGATCGCCAGCACGCGGCCGACGTAGTCGGACGCGGTGTCCTGGCGCACCGCCGACACGATGCCCACGACGACACCGATGACGACCGAGATCAGGATGGTCAGCGCCGCGAGCTCGAGCGTCACGGGAAACCGCCGGACGAACTCCTCGAGGATCGGCTGGCGCGTCCAGTAGGAATTCCCGAAGTCCCCCCGAAGGACGATCCCCCCGATCCATTCGACGTACTGCACGTGCACCGGGCGGTCCAGGCCGAGGTCGTGCCGGAGCGCCGCCAACGTCGGCGCGTACGCGTGGCCCTCGACCATGCGCGTGACGACGTCGCCGGGCATGAGCCGCATCATCGCGAACACGATGACGCTGACGAGGAACAGCGTCGGGACCGCGAGCGCCGCCCGGCGGAGGACGTAGCGCTTCACGCGACCGCCTCACTCATCGGCCGCCCGGCCGCCGCGCCGAGAAGACGAGCGCCCGCAGCCGGCATCGCATCGGCCGATCGCCGAGCTCGGCGGCGAGCCTCCCGGCCACGGCGTGCTTGATCTCGGCAAGCAGCTCCGGGCGCCGCTCCACGATGGCCGTGTAGATCGGGTTCCCCTCGATCAGCCCGGTCACGGCGTCGGCGGCCGACGGGCTCGTGCCGACCTTCGCCACGCGGAGCCACTCGACGCCCGTGAATCCCGCCGCGTCCAGCCAGCCCCGGATCGGCGCCGGGTCGTGGAGGCTGAAGGGGATCGTGTAGAACTGCGGCGGGTCGGTCGGGAAGAACGACGCGACCGTCTCGTGGATGATGCGCGCGAAGGCGTTGTGTTCGAGCGCGTCCCAGACGTTGAAGAGGTAGATCCCGCCGGGCCTGAGAGCGCGGAAGGCCTCGGCGACGCCGGCGGCCTTGTCCGGAAAGAACATGAGCCCGAACTGGCACACGACGGCGTCGAACGAGCGGTCGTCGAAGGGGAGCTTGGTCGCGTCCGCCTGCCGCCACTCGAGCCGGGCCTCACCCGTCAGCTTCGTTCGGCCGTGGGCGATCATCGGCTCGTTCAGATCGGTCGCGAGGAGCGTGCCGTGGTCGCCGAGCCGCTCGAGCAGGCGCTCGGTCAGCACGCCCGTCCCACACGCCGTTTCCAGCACGCGCATGCCCGCGCGCAGCGGCAGGCGCGCCGCGAGGTCGTCGGCGTAGTGATGGAAAAGGAGCGGCCCGAGATGGCGATCGTAGTTCGCCGGGATCGAGCCGACGAACGCGGCGTTGCGGTCGGCCATGCGCGTCGCCCAGCTCCGGTTACTTATCGAGCCACGTGTAGAGGAGTCGCATGCCGAGGCCCGAGCCGTCGTGGGGGCTTCGAGTCCATCTCGCGCCGCTGGGCGACCAGCAACGGGTCATCAGAGTCCTCAACGGCGCGAAAAGTGGCCCATTATGCCCTAACGGTCCAGCCACGTATACATGAGCCGGAGCCCCAGGCCGAAGCCATCGCGGTACCTGAAGCCCTTCACGTACGGCGGATGCGAGATGTACTGGGGCGGCGTCGGCAGGTAGACGTAGTAGGCCTTGTCCGCCAGGTAGCGCTGGATATCGTCGACGATCTCCTTCCGCCGCCTCGGGTCCATCTCGCGCCGCTGGGCGACGAGCAGCTTGTTCAGCTCGACGTCGGCCACGTGGCTCCGGTTGTTCGGCTGCTCGGGAAAGTGGGCGCCGTAGAGCCAGTCGTCGACCTCGGTGAACGGCGTGATGGGGCCGATCGCCATCTTCTCGAACTTGCCGAGGTACGTCGTCGAGATGTACTTGCCGTACTCCTCGGGCTTGAGCTCGACCGTGATGCCGATCTTGCCGAGGTTGTCGGCGGCCAGCTCGTAGTAGCTGCGCCAGGGCGGTGTGTAGCCGGGCCAGTGGAACGCCGGCACCGTGAACCCACGGGCGTGACCCGCCTGGGCCAGGAGCCGCGTCGCCTCAGCGGGGTCGTAGCCGAAGAGGTATTTGGCCTTGGCCGGGTCGAGCTTCGAGGCGTCGAGCTTCCACTCGGTCATGGCGCACGGCACGGGCCCGGCGTCGATGCAGCCCTCGCCGAAGACGAGCGCGTCGTTCCACGCCCGACGATCGATCGCCAGCGACACCGCGCGCCGGACGCGGACGTCGTTGAACGGCGGCTGATCGGTGCGCATGTAGATCATCCCCTGGCCGAGGATCCGCGTCGGGGTGATCACCATTTCGGGGTTGGTCTTCTGCAGCGACTTCCCCTCCTCCGGACTCGCGTAGCCCCACATGTGGCCGAGGTCCACCTTGCCCGCCCGCAGCAGCGACAGGCGCGCGGCGGCGTCCGGCGTGATCTCGATGACGACGCCGTCGAGGTACGGCAGCCCCTTCATGAAGTAGTCCGGGTTCCGCTCGAAGACCAGCTTCACGCCCTTCTCGTAGGACTTGAGCACGAAGGGCCCGGTGCCGATCACCGCGTCGGGGTGATTGAAGTTGCCGAATTTCGCCTCGGCCTCGCGGGGGAGAATCGCGGTGTAGGTGGGGTTCGCCAGGTGATTCAGGAACGGCGCGAACGGCTCCCGCAGCGTGACCCGCACGGTGTACCGGTCCACCACGTCGACGGACTGGACCTGGTCGAGGCGCGACCTGAACGCCGATTTCGCCATGAAGCGCTCGAGCGAATACTTGACGTCGTCGGCCGTCACCTCACGGCCGTTCACCGGAGGCTTGTTGTGGAACCGGACGCCCTTCCGGAGATAGAAGGTGTACACGGTGCCGTCCTTCGACTCCACCCACCTCTCGGCCAGGTCGGGGAGGATCGAAAAGTCCGAGGTGTCCTTCTGCTCGGGGCCGTGGGGGAAGCGCACGAGCTGGCTGTAGGCGAGGTTGATGTGCGAGTGTGTCAGGAAGCTGATCGAGAGGTGCGGGTCGAGGGTCGGGGCCTCCCGCTCGGCGATGCGGAGGACGCCGCCCCGCTTGGGCTGCTGCGCGGGCGCGCCCGGCGCGGCGAGGAGGACGGCAAGGAGCGCGACCGAGACGGCGAGGGCGAGGCGTCGGGCCATGGCTGATCCTCCTGCTGTTGGGGCGG
>DATFVL010000088.1 GCA_035260325.1 Candidatus Methylomirabilota bacterium
GAGGCGGCCCGCCAGCTCGTGCTCCTGCCGCTGTCGGTGACGGGCCGGATGACGGACCGGTACTTCCGGCCCGGCGTGCCATGGATCGCCTTCGTGATGCTGGTGTTCTGGTGCGCGCTGGAAGCGACGATCTTCACGTACACGCTGATGCCGACCCTGTCGCAGGTGCTGGCCGACCTCGCCGGCACCGACCAGGTGCCGCGAGCGACCGGGACGGTCCTCTGGTTCTTCTTGCTCCTGCTGATCATGGGCAGCTTCGCCTGCGTCCAGGCGCTCGTCGACGCCGTCCGGAAGCGCGAGTTCAAGTTCATGGTCCAGATCGTCCTGGTAGAGATCTTCGTCATGTTCTTCGAGGTCATGTTCCTCTACCGGGAGCTGGTCGACGCCATCACCCCCTGGATCGTCCAGCAGACGGGGGACAAGTTCCACCCCGGGATCTGGTTCACGATGGGCGTGGCCACGTTCGGCTGGATCGGCATTCGCGGCATGACGTGGTTCCTGTTCGGCCAGTACGGGACGGCGCCACTGCTCGCCTTCATCTCGCGCCAGCCGATGACGGTCCCCGAAGGGCAACCCTTGATGGCGGAGCCCGAGGCCGCCTGGTGGCAGGCGCCGCTCGCGGATTTCAAGCGCGAGATCGTCTGGCTCCACGAGAAGAGTGACCAGCTCCTCGAGTACCTCGGTCTGCCCGTGCTGCACCTGGTCGCCGCCGCGCTGAACTTCGCGATGGTCCTCGTGACGGGCCGGCCGGTCTTCAGCCTGCCCTTCAAGAGCCTCAAGGAGGTGACGGAAGCGCGGGAGGTTCTCCTGGCCGGCATGCACCTCCAGCCGCGACGGCAGGGCAACCTGTGAGCCGCCGCGTCCGCTCGCTCACCGTCGCGCTCGCCGCGGGCGCCCTGCTCGCGACGACGGCCATGGCGCAGCAGCCCACGACGGACCGCGTGGGACGAGAGACGCTCTTCGTCGGCGTGGACACGAGTGGGTCCTTCGTCCAGGCGGGGGACTATCCCAATGCGATGAGCTTCCTCGCCTACTACCTCTATGGCCACCTCAACGGCCTCGGCGGGCTCAGCCAGCCGCGCGAGCTGTTCGTCGCGGCCATCGGAGGCAAGTCGGCGAGCGAGCCCAAGGCCTTCCACCCGATCCTCGACTTCGCGGGCAAGGACATCGCGCAGATCGAGGCTGACCTCAAGCGCTGGTTCCCGTCCACCGATACGCTCACGGACTTCAACGTGTTCTTCGCCCAGGTGGCCCGGATCGCCAAGGAACGCAACCTCGTCCTCAGCCCGATCACCGTGCTGATGGTGACCGATGGCATTCCCGACGTGCCGATCGCGAGCGTCAAGGCCGGCTCGCTGGCCATGTACCAGAAAATCGATCTCCGCCCGCTCGAGTACCTGTCGAGGAACCTCACCCTACGGCTCATCTTCGCGAGCCCCAAGGTGGGAGAGTACTGGCGGAAGGAAGTGCCGAGGCAGCGGGTCAGGCTCTGGACGACCGAATCCGAGGTGATGAAGGGCTGGCGCCATCAGCTCACATCCGGGGTCGAGCCGGCCGACCAGACGCGGCTGTGGAAGTGGGTGCGGGCCAACGTCGACTTCCGCGTCCGCTCGCGCCCGCTCTGAGAGAGGCAGAAAACGAGCGTCAATTGGAGAGGTGAAGCGAGGCCGGTGATAGGCTGATCGCGATGCGCTATCACTTCTCCGGGGTGGCCGGCGCCGGCATGAGCCCGCTGGCGTGTCTCCTGCGGGCGCGCGGCCACCATGTCCAGGGCTCCGACCGCGCGCTCGACCAGGGCCGGGCGCCGGACATCGCCAGGCACCTCCAGGCGCTCGGCATCCGGCTCGTCCCGCACGACGGCGCGGCCGTCACGCGCGCGATCGACCGGTTCGTCCACTCCACCGCCGTCGAGGCCGACACGCCCGAGATGCGGGCGGCGCAGGCGCTCGGGCTCGAGTGCGTGCCGCGCCCGCGGCTCCTCGCCGAGGTAGTCAACGCCGGCGAGCCCGGCATCGCCGTCGCCGGCACCAGCGGCAAGAGCACCATCGTCGGCATGGTCGCGTGGCTCCTCGGCCAGGCGGGCGTGCCCGCCACCGTGATCTGCGGCGCGACGCTCGTCGGCGAGGGCACGGGCGGATCCTTCGCCGCCGGCCCCGCCGGGGGTCCCGTCGTCGCCGAGGCCTGCGAGTCCGACGGTACGCTCGTCGGCTACCGGCCGGCGATCGGCCTCGTCCACAACGTGAGCCGGGACCACGGGGAGCTCCTGGCCCTCCGTCCCCAGTTCGCCGCGTTCGCCGAGAACTGCGGCCGGCTCTTCGTCAACGCCGCGTGTCCCGAGGCGGCGGCGCTCGGGCGCCGGGTCAAGACGCTCACCTACGGCGCCGCGGCCGGTGCCGAGGCGCGCCTCACGGTCAACACCGTGGGTCCTCACCGCGCGTCCGGCGTGCTGAGGCTCGACGACGACGAGCTGGCGCTCGACGTCCCGCAGCCCGGGCTCCACAACCTCGAGAACGCCGCGGCCGCGGCGCTGATCGCCCTCGAGCTCGGCGTGGCGCGCCACGCGCTCGAGATCCTGCTCGCGAGCTTCCCCGGCGTCACGCGCCGGTTCGAGGTGATCGGCACGACGCCGAGCGGCGTCCGCGTCGTGGACGACTACGCGCACAACGGCGAGAAGATCCGCGCGGCGATCGCCACGGCGCAGGCGGGCGCGCCGCGGGTGCTCGCGGTCTTCCAGCCCCACGGGTTCGGCCCGGCGCGCTTCCTGCGCGGAGAGCTCGCGGCTCTGCTGGCGCGCCTGCTCCGCCCCGAGGATCGCTTCTGCTACGCCGAGATCTTCTACGCGGGCGGCACGGTCACGAAGGACATCTCGAGCCGCGCGCTCGCGGACGACCTCCCGGCAGGCCGCCGCTGCGGCTACGCCGCCGACCACGAGGCCGCGCGGCGCTGGGTGCTCGCCGAGGCGCGGCCCGGCGACACCGTGCTCATCATGGGCGCGCGGGATCCCGCGCTTCCCCGCCTCGCGCGCGCGGTGTTCGAGAGCGTCGCCGCCTAGTCGTCCTCGAGCACCATCCGGCGGAACGCCTCGGCGGCGCGCAGCCGCCGGCGCGCGCCCTGCTGCCGGGCCCAGCCGGTGATGACCGGCGCCGGGTTCCAGTCGCCCATCTGGCTCGCGTGCTCGCGCAGCGCGCGGATCTTGACCTCCAGCACGGGGGCGATGTCGATGAACGTGTCCGCGCGGTCCGAGGCGTGGAGCCAGACGGCGCGGACGTGGTGGGGCTCGAGACCCTCGTCGAGCAGCTCCGGGAAGATGAAGCGCGTCTCCGCCGACGGAAAGACGGCGTCGAGCGCCACGTCGGACGCCACGCGATGATCGGGGTGGTTCATGTAGCGAGCGCCGAAGAAGCGGACGGTCGGATCCCCGCACACGACGGCGTCGGGCCGGTAGCGGCGGATCAGGCGCGCGAGGTCGCGCCGGAGGGCGATCGTCGGCTCGAGCACGCCGTCCGCGTAGCCGAGGAACAAGACCTCCTCGACCCCCAGCACGCGGCAGGCCGCCCGCTGCTCCTCCTGCCGGATCTTCGCGAGCCGCTCGCGGGTCATGTCGGGCGGCGTGTGGCGGTTCGAGCCCGCCTCGCCGTTGGTGAGGCAGACCGTCACGATCCGGCTGCCCGCGCGCGCCCACTTCGCCAGCGTCCCCGCGACCGTGAACTCCTGGTCGTCCGGATGGGCGTGGATCGACAGCACGCGCGCGGGCGCGGGCGGCTCCTTGCGTCTCACGGGCATTAGAGCAGCGCGGCGATCGCCTGACCGACCTCGGTCGTCGTCGCCTTGCCGCCGAGGTCGCGCGTCAGCGTCTTGCCTTCCTCCACCAGACGCTCGATCGCCGCGACGACGGCGCGGGCCGCCTCGGCGTGACCCAGGTGCTCGAGCATCATCGCGCCCGTCCAGATCTGCGCGATCGGGTTCGCGATCCCCTTGCCCGCGATGTCGGGGGCGGAGCCGTGCACGGGCTCGAACATGGACGGGTATTCCTTCTCGGGGTTGATGTTGCCGCCGGGCGCCAGGCCGATCGAGCCCGCGATGGCGGGGCCGAGATCGGAGAGGATGTCGCCGAAGAGGTTCGAGCCGACGACGACGTCGAACCAGTCGGGGTGCTGGACGAAGTGGGCGGTCAGGATGTCGATGTGAAACTGCGCCGTCTTGACGCCCGGGTACTCCTTCGCGATCGCGGCGAAGCGCTCGTCCCAGAACGGCATGCTGTGGATGATCCCGTTCGACTTCGTCGCCGAGGTCACGTGACGGCGCGGCCGCCTCGTCGCCAGCTCGAAGGCGTAGCGCATCACGCGGTCACAGCCCCGCCGCGTGAAGATCGCCTGCTGGACGGCCATCTCCTCCGGCGCGCCCTGGTAGAGCCGCCCGCCGATCTCGGAGTACTCGCCCTCGTTGTTCTCGCGCACGATCAGCATGTCGATGTCCGCGGGCCCGCGGCCGGCGAGCGGCGACCGGGCGCCCTTGAGCAGCCGCACCGGGCGGAGGTTGACGTACTGGTGGAACCCGCGGCGGATCGGGATCAGGAGCCCCCACAGCGAGACGTGGTCGGGCACGCCGGGGGATCCGACGGCGCCGAGGAAGATCGCCTCGAAGCCCCGGAGCTGGTCCAGCCCGTCCTCCGGCATCATCCGGCCCGTCTTCGTGTAGCGCTCGCAGCTCCAGTCGAACGTCGTCCACTCGACGTCGAAGCCGAACCGGCGGCCGGCCGCGTCGAGGACGCGCCGGCCCTCGGGCACGACCTCCTTGCCGATCCCGTCGCCGGGAATCACCGCGATCCTGTGTCGCATGAACTCCTCCTTGCCGAGCAGGATACTTCCATGTAGTGGTAATGCGCATGAGCGATTACAAGTGCCTGCTCTACGAGGTGAAGGACGCCGTCGCCACGCTGACGCTGAACCGTCCCGAGCGCCTCAACGCGCTCGGCGACACGCTGCGCGAGGACCTCCACGCCGCGGTCCTCCGCGCGAGCCAGGACGGCGACGTGCGCGCGGTGGTGCTGACCGGCGCCGGCAAGGCCTTCTGCGCGGGCGGCGACGTGAAGGCCATGAACGAGGCCAAGGAGGGCCGCGCCGAGCGCCCGCTCGCGGAGAAGGTCGCGCCGCTCCGCGACCGCGTGCTCCTGGCGCTCCGCGACGCGCCGAAGCCCGTGATCGCCGCGGTGAACGGCGCCGCCGCCGGCGCCGGCATGAACCTGGCGCTCGGCTGCGACATCCGGCTCGCCTCGACGGCGGCGAAGTTCACCCAGGCGTTCGTCAAGCGCGGCCTCCACCCCGACTGGGGCGGGACCTACTTCCTGCCGCGCCTCGTCGGCATGGCGAAGGCGTGCGAGCTCGTCTTCACCGGCGACGTCATCGACGCCCAGGAGGCGCTGCGGCTCGGGCTCGTGAACGCCGTCTACCCGCCCGAGGAGCTGATGCGCGCGACCTACGAGCTGGCGAAGAAGCTCGCCGCCGGGCCGCCCGTCGCGATCCGCCTCGCCAAGCGCGCGCTCTACCACAGCGAGGCGGCCGACCTGCGCGCGGCGCTCGAGTTCGAGACCTTCGCGCAGAACGTCTGCTTCGAGACGGAGGACGCGCGCGAGGGCATCCGGGCGTTCGTCGAGAAGCGCGCGCCGCTGTTCCGCGGGCGCTGAGCCCGCGCCGGCGATCTAGCGCCCGCCGGCGACGAGGCGCGCGCCCGCGACGAGGGCGCGGAGCTTCGCGAACGCCACGTCGCGCGCCAGGAACTTCATCCCGCAGTCGGGCGCCGCGACGAGGCGCCCGGCCGGCACGTGGCGGAGCGCCGCCTCGAGGCGGCGCGCGACGGCGTCGGGCGTCTCGGGCGTCGGGTCGCCGAGGTCGAGCACGCCCAGGACGATCGTCTTGGAGGGGAGCGCGTCGAGCGCCGCCGGGTCGAGCCGCGGCTGCGCCGCCTCGATGGACACCTGCCGCGCGCCGCACCGGTCGAGCTCCGCCAGGAACGAGTAGCCGCTCGCCTTGGTGCTCCCCGCGAGCGCGTGCGAGTACGCGTAACCGAAGCAGAGATGGACGCACGTCGGCTTGTCGAGCCCGGCGAGGGCGCGATCGATCGCCGGGATCGCGTACGCGCGGGCACGCTCGGGCTGGGCCTCCAGGTAGGGCTCGTCGAGCTGGATCGCGTCCACGTGGGGCTCGAGGTCGCGGAGCTCGGCGTTCACCGCCTCCGCATAGGCCATGGCGAGCCGCGCCGGGTCCCGGTAGTGCTCGTCCTCGGCGAGCTGCGCGAGCGTGAACGGTCCGGGCACCGTCACCTTGATGAGCCGGTCGGTCACCGAGCGGAGGAACCGCACGTCGCCGAGGCACACGGGCCGCGCGCGGCGAATCGGTCCGACGATCCGCGGCACCGGGATCGGCCGGCCGAGGCGGCTCACCGCGGTCCCCGGCCGGTCGAGGTCCACGCCCTCGAGCGCGTTCGCGAACTGGTTGAAATAGGACTCGCGCCGCTGCTCGCCGTCGGTGACGACGTCCACGCCCGCGCGCTCCATGTCGCGCACCGCGAGGCGTACGGCGTCGTCCTGCGCCTCGGCGAGGAAGGACTCGGCCACGCGCCACACCTCCGGCATGCGGACGCGGGGGACGACGGACTGCTGGAACTTCGCCCTGTCCACGAGCCAGCCCGGCTGCGGATAGCTGCCGACGACGGTGGTCGTGATGCCGGGGCTCATCGGCGATCAGCCGATCGGCGGGTGAGAGCACGTGGCGCCGCCGTCCACGACGAGCCACGTGCCGGTGATCCACGAGGATTCCTCCGCCGTCAGGAACAGGATCGCGGCGACGACGTCCTCCGGCATGCCCACCCGGCCCAGCGGGATGTTCTTCCCCCAGCGCGCGAGGATCTCCTCGGGATCGTCTTCGGGCTTGAGCCGGCTCATCGGCATCGGCGTCCAGATGCGGCCCGGACACACCGCGTTGACGCGGATGCCGTGCGGCGCGTAGTCGAGCGCCATGTTCTTGGTGAGGAGATTCACCCCGCCCTTGGTCGCGTTGTACGGCGCGAGCTTCGGGTCACCGACGATCCCGGCGACGGACGACACGTGCACGATGGATCCGCCGCGGCCGGCCTTCACCATCTCGACGAGCGCGAAGCGCGAGACGAGGAACACGCCCGTGAGGTCGATCCGGAGCATTCGCTCCCAGTCCTCGAGCGAGACGGTGGTGACCGACGCGTTGCGCACGATGATCCCGGCGCTGTTGACGAGGACGTCGATGCCGCCGAGCGTCGTCACGGCCTCGGCGACCATGCGCTCGGCGTCGGCGGCCGAGCCCACGTCGCCCTGCACCAAACCCGCGCGCCCGCCGGCCCGGCTCGCGCGCCGGACCGTCTCCTCCAGCTCGGCCCGCCGCCGGTCGGAGACCATGACCGCCGCGCCCTCGCGCGCGAACAGCTCGGCGGTCGCGCGCCCGATGCCCGTCCCGCCGCCCGTGATCAGCGCGCGCTTGCCCGCGAGCCGCATGCCGTCGGTCCCTCCCGGGGCGGTAGGGTAGCATCGTACGCGGATCTCCTTTGTTCGTTGCTCGGCGGCCGGGCGCGCGAGTATCATGGGCCCGATGACGCTCGGCGATCCGCCGCTCAGGACCCGACGCTGGACGCGCGTCGAGTACGAGCGGCTCGTCGACCAGGGCGTGTTCCACGCGGACGAGCACCTCGAGCTGCTCGACGGCCTGCTCGTCGTGCGCGAGCCCCAGGGCAGCCGTCACGGCGCGGCGCTCGCCGCTCTGTGTGACGTGCTGGCGCGGGCCTTCGGCGCCGGCTTCCACGTTCGGCCGCACCTTCCCGTCGCCCTGGACGACGCCTCCGAGCCCGAGCCGGACGTGGTCGTGGTTCCGGGCGGGCCGTGGGAGTACGCGTCCGGACCTGCCTCCACGCCCGTGCTCGTCGTCGAGATCGCCGAGACATCGCTCGCCCTCGACCACGGCGACAAGGGCAGCCTCTACGCGCGCGCGGGGATCGCGGACTACTGGATCTTGAACCTCACGGCCGCCGTGCTCGAGGTCTATCGCCGGCCCGGTGAGAACCCGGGGGCGCGCTTCGGCTGGGAGTACCGGCACGCCCAGTACCTCGCGCGCGCCGCCTCCCTCACCCCGCTCGCCGCACCCGCCAAGGAGATCGCGGTGGCCGACCTGCTCCCGCCGGCGTAGGGTGCGCCGCTCGCGCGACGTGCGCTCCGCCCCTCCCGCCGCGTGTCGGGCGTGACCGCCGTCAGTTGATGCGGCGCTCGCGCCCCTTCCAGTAGGGCTCGCGCAGCTCGCGCTTCAAGAGCTTGCCCGACGGATTGCGCGGGAGCGTCGCGGCGAAGTCCACCGACGTCGGGCACTTGAAGTGGGCGAGGCGCGCGCGCGCGAAGGCGATGATCTCGTCGGGGCGCGGCGCCATGCCGGGCTTCGGCACGACGATCGCCTTCACCGTCTCGCCCCAGCGCGCGTCGGGCACGCCGATCACAGCCACGTCGGCGATGGCGGGATGGTCGGAGAGCGCGTTCTCGATCTCGGCCGGGTAGATGTTCTCGCCGCCGCTGATGATCATGTCCTTCACGCGGTCGGTGAGGAAGAGGTAGCCCTCGGAGTCGAGGAAGCCCGCATCGCCCGTCCTGAGCCAGCCGTCGGCGCCGAGCGTCCGCGCCGTCTCCTCGGTCTTGTTCCAATAACCCTTGAAGTTCTGGACCGAGCGCGTCCAGAGCTCCCCCACCTCTCCCGCGGGGCAGTCGCGCTCGGTCGCCGGATCCACCACGCGCAGCTCGACCCACGGAAAGGGCTTGCCCGCCGAGCGCAGGAGACGCGCCTTCGGTCCCTCCGTCGCGTGGTCGGCGGCTGGGAGCTGCGTGATCGCGCCCGTGGTCTCCGTGAGCCCGTACACCTGCGTGAAAGGACAGCGGAACGTCTTCATCGAGCGCACGAGCACCTCGTTCGTGATCGGCGAGGCGCCGTAGACGATCGCGCGCAGCACCGAGTAGTCGCGCTCGGCCGCGCCCGGCACCGCGGTGAGGAACTGGAGCATCGCGGGGACGAAGAGGGCGTTCGTCACGCCGTGGCGCTCGAGCGTCGCGAGGATCTCTTGCGGCACGAACTCGCGCACGAGGATCGAGTGGCAGCCGCGTACCATGCCGACCAGCGCCCAGCCCGACCCGCCGATGTGGAAGAGCGGCATGCAGACGAGGTTCACCGAGGTCGCGTCCACGTGCCACAAGGGGCCGACGTGCGGCAGGAGCGTGCCGAGGTTTCCGTTGGTGAGCATCGCGCCCTTCGGCAATCCCGTCGTGCCCGAGGTGTAGAGCTGCATCGCCACGTCGCCCAGCGCCGAGACGCGCCCCGGGTCGCGCGCCTCGTGACGCGCGAGCCACGCCTCGTAGCGCTCGTGCGTCTCGCGCCGGGGCTCGGCGCCGATCACGATGACCTTCTGCACGGTCTTGAGCACCGGCTCCATCTCGTCCAGGTGGCCGAGGAAGTCGGGCCCGACGAAGAGGAGCTTCGCCTCGGCGTCGTTGACGATGTAGGCCATCTCGGCGGGCTGGAGCCGCCAGTTGACGGCCACGTCGACCACGTTCGCCTTTCCGCCGCCGAAGAGGACCTCGAAGTACTCGGGCCCGTTCTTGTCCACGAAGGCGACGCGGTCCTGCTCGGCAAGCCCCGCGGCGAGCAGGCCCTGCGCCACCCGGCTCGAGCGCGCGTCCATCTCCGCCCAGGTGATCGTGCGCGCTCCGAACGTGATCATCGGCAGCGCACCGCGCTCCCGCCCGTGCTCGCGGATCGTATCGGCGAGTGACCAGGTCATGGCGCGATCATAGCTGATACGATAGCCCGTCGTCACCGAACAACCACCGGGAGGCGAGGATGCCCAAGCAGCCGCTGCCATCGGAAAAAGAAGTCCTCGGCTACATCCGCGAGCGCCGGAACTGGGGGCGCTGGGGCAAGGACGACCAAGTGGGCGCGCTCAACCTCGTCACGCCGGCCAAGCGCGCGGCGGCGGCCCGGCTCGTCCGGAGCGGGCGCAGCGTGTCGCTGAGCCGGCCGTTCCCCAAGGAGCCGGGGCCGAACAACGCGCTGCCGGCGCACCACTTCATGAAAACGCACCCGCGCGGCAAGGGCGGGTTCGCCGCCGACTACTACGGCATCTACTACCACGGCGTCGCCTCGACCCACATCGACGCGCTCTGCCACACCTGGGACGACGAGGCGATGTGGAACGGGCGCGACCCGCGCAAGGAGATCACGTTCGACGGCGCCCGCTTCGGCTCGATCGAGCACTGGCGCGAGGGCATCATCACCCGCGGCGTGATGCTCGACGTCCCCCGCCACCGCGGCGTGCCGTGCGTGACGCACGACGCGCCGGTCCACGGCTGGGAGCTCGACGACATCCTCGCGAAGCGCGGCGTCCGCCTGGAGCCCGGCGACGCGGTCGCCGTCTACTGCGGGCGCGAGGCCTGGCAGGCGCAGGACCCCGAGCGGCCGTACAGCCGGCCCTTCACCGTGGGCGGCGGCCAACCCGAACGCCCGGGGCTCCACGTCTCGTGCCTGCCGTTCCTGCGCGACCACGACGTGAGCGTGCTGGTCTGGGACATGCTCGACCATCTGCCGATCGGCTACGACATCCCGTGGGCCGTCCACGCGGCGCTCTTCGCCTACGGCGTGGGGCTCGTGGACAACGCGCTGCTCGAGCCGCTGGCGCGCGCGTGCGTCGAGGAAGGGCGCGACGAGTTCATGCTGGTGGTCTCGCCCCTGCCCGTCACCGGCGGGACGGGCTCGCCCGCGAATCCCCTCGCCGTCTTCTGAGGTGTATCTTAAGCGTGACATTGACGTCGCGAGGGCGGGCTGATGGAATGAGGCGCGTGGGAATCTACGACCAGATCAAGTCCGCGATGCAGGACCTCGTGGCGCCAGCGCTCCACGAGATCCGCGGCGAGATCCAGGCGATGCGCTCGGGTATCCAGCGGGTCGACGAGAAGGTTGACTCGTTGCGGGCCGAGATGGGTTACATGAAGGGCGAGCTGATCGCCGAGATCCGGCGGCTCGACGCCCGGATCGACGGCGTGGACCGCGAGCTCAGGACC
>DATFVL010000089.1 GCA_035260325.1 Candidatus Methylomirabilota bacterium
CGAGCCGCCCGAGCCGGGCGCCCTCGAGGTGCACAAGGTCGCGCCCGACGTCGAGGCGCGCCAGCTCGCGCGGCTCCGCGCGGCGCGGGCGCGGCGGGACGAGGTCCGCGTCGCCGCGCTGCTCGAGCGGCTGGCCCGCGAGGCGGCCGACCCGAACGTCAACCTGATGCCGGTCACGATCGAGCTCGCGGCGGCGCGGGCCTCGATGGGCGAGATCGTCGGCCGGCTGCGCGAGGTGTGGGGACGGTACGTCGAAACTCCGGTCTTCTAGAAGGAGCCGCACCATGGACATCGCGAGCATCCTGGCGACAAAGGGCGACACGGCGGTCACGGTCCGTCCGGAGCAGAACATCCGGGAGGCGCTGGCGGTGCTCGCGCGCCACAACATCGGCGCGCTCATCGTCGCGGACGCCGCGGGCAAGCCCGTCGGGATCCTGTCCGAGCGCGACATCGTGCGCGAGGCGGCGAAGAACGAGGCGGTCTTCGCCCGGCGCGTGGGCGATCTCATGACCCGCGACGTCATCATGGGCCAGCCGCACGACGACCTCCAGGCGGTGGCGAACACGATGACCGAGAAGCGGATCCGTCACTTGCCCGTCATGGACAAGGGCAAGCTCGTCGGCATCGTCTCGATCGGCGACGTCGTCAAGGCGCAGCGGGACCACTACCGCGGCGAGGCGGACACCCTCCAGGCGATGATCCTCGACCCCGACCCCGGACACGGGCGCTGATGCCGCGAGCGGGCACGGTCGAGCAGCCGCTGCGCGTCGCGGTCGTCGGCGCCGGCCCGACCGGCTTCTACGCGGCGGACGCCCTGCTCCGGAGGGAGGGTGTCGCCGTCGAGGTGGACCTCTACGACCGGCTGCCGACGCCGTACGGCCTGGTCCGGCTCGGCGTCGCGCCCGACCACCAGAAGATCAAGTCCGTCACCGCCGCGTTCGACAAGGTCGCGGCCGACCCGCGGTTCCGCTTCTTCGGCGGCGTCGAGTTCGGCAAGGACCTGACGCTCGCCGACCTGCGCGCGCACTACCACCAGATCCTTTTCAGCACGGGCGCCCAGACGGACCGGCGCATGGGGATCCCCGGCGAGGACCTCGCCGGCAGCCATCCGGCGACGGAGTTCGTCGCCTGGTACAACGGTCACCCCGACTACGACGACTCGGAGTTCGACCTGTCGGTGGAGCGCGCGGCGGTGGTCGGCGTGGGCAACGTCGCGGTGGACGTGGCGCGCATCCTCTCCCGGAGCCGCGCAGAGCTCGCGCGGACGGACATCGCCGACCACGCGCTCGAGGCGCTCGCCCGGAGCCGGATCAGGGAGGTCTACCTGCTCGGCCGCCGCGGCCCGGCGCAGGCCGCCTTCACGAATCCGGAAATCAAGGAGCTTGGCGAGCTCGAGGGCGCCGACATCGAGGTGCGCCCCGAGGAGGTCGAGCTCGACCCCCTGAGCCGCGCGGCCGTCGAGAAGAGCCAGGACCGGGCGACGCTGAAGAAGATCGAGATCCTTCAGGGCTACGCGCTCCGGAGGCCGGCCGGCAAGGCGCGCAAGCTCGTCGTGCGCTTCCTCGTCTCACCGGTCGAGCTCGTCGGCGACGCGACGGGCCGGGTGGTCACGATGCGCCTCGTGAGGAACGAGCTGGACGCGACGCCGACCGGCGCGCTCCAGCCGCGCGCGACGGACCGGTTCGAGGAGCTCCCCGTCGGCCTCGTCTTCCGCTCGGTCGGCTATCGGGGCGTGCCGCTCCCGGGCGTGCCGTTCAACGAGAGCTGGGGCGTCATCCTGAACGACCGCGGCCGGGTGCTCGATCCCGACACGAAGGAGCCCGTCGTCGGCGAGTACGCCGCCGGCTGGATCAAGCGGGGACCGACCGGCGTCATCGGCACCAACAAGCCCGACGCCGCGGAGACGGTCCAGTGCATGTTCGAGGACCTGGAGCAGGGGAGCGTGATCCAGCCGAGCCAGCCCTCCGCGGCCGCGGCCGAGGCGCTCGTCCGGCAGCGGAAGCCGACCTTCTTCTCCTACGCCGACTGGCTCAGGCTCAACGAGATCGAGGTGGCCCGCGGGCGGGCCCAGGGGCGGCCGCGGGTCAAGTTCACCCGCGTCGAGGACATGCTGGCGGCCCTCGGCCGCTGCGCGAGCGTCCCGGCGGCCCCCAGACGGGGCTGACGCCAAACCCTCGAAATCTGCTACACTGTTTTAGGTTTTCGACACCGGGGGAATCGTGGCCGAGTCAGAGTCGGTTCTCGTCCTTCAGGAACGGCTGGCGTACGAGCAGCGGCTCGTCCAGCTCGTCGATCGCATCCACGCCGCCAAGAGCCTCGAGACGATCTTCATCGAGCTCCAGGGGGAGATCCTCGGGCTGATCGACGCCGACCGGATGACCCTCTATGCCGTCGACACCGATCGGAGGGAGATCTACTCGAAGTTCCTGGCGATCGACACGGTCAAGGAGATCCGCCTCCCCATCAGCGAGCGCTCGATCGCCGGCTTCGTGGCGGCGACCGGCAAGATCGTCAACATCGCCGACGCCTACGACAAGGCGGAGCTCGCGCGGATCTCGCCGACGCTCAGCTTCGACAGCTCCGTCGACAAGAAGACCGGCTACCGGACCCAGCAGATCGTGGCGATGCCGATCCTCCACGAGGGCAAGGCCCTCGGCATCATCCAGATCCTCAACAAGAAGAAGGGTCCCAAGTTCACGAAGGACGACGAGACCGGCGTCTCGCGCATCGCCAAGACGCTCGGCATCGCCTTCAACAACCAGGCCCAGCTCCTGCAGAGCCAGACCCGGCCCAAGACCAAGTTCGACTATCTCCTGGGCCAGACGCGGATCACGCAGGACGAGCTCAACTCCGCCCTCGCCGAATCGCGCCGCCGCCAGGTGGACGTCGAGTCGATCCTGATCGAGCAGTACAAGGTGCCGAAGGCCGAGCTCGGCATCTCGCTCTCCCAGTTCTACCGCTGCCCCTTCGTCGAGTTCGACGACAAGATCATCCCGCCGCCCGACCTGATGAAGGACCAGAAGCTCGAGTACCTGAAGCGCAACTTCTGGCTGCCGATCCGGCGCGACGACGACGGCATCGTCGTCCTCATCGACAACCCCCAGGACCTGCAGCGCGCGGACAGCGTCGTGCAGGCGATGAAGAACCGCAAGATCAAGTGGGCGGTCGGCCTGCGGAAGGACATCCTCCACTTCCTCAGCGCCGTGAGCGGCGAGGCGCAGTCGCGGGACGCGATCGGCAACATCCTCGGCGAGCTGTCGCAGGACGCCCCGACCGAGAGCGAGGTCACGGCCGGCGAGGTGGACGAGAACGACAACGCCGTCATCCGCCTCGCGAACCAGATCATCGTGGACGCCTGCAAGGCGCGCGCCTCCGACATCCACATCGAGCCCTACGGCGTCCAGAAGGACACGGTGATCCGGTACCGCGTGGACGGCAGCTGCTCCGAGTACCAGAAGATCCCCGGCGTCTACCGGCGCGCCGTCGTCGCGCGGCTCAAGATCATGGCCCAGCTCGACATCGCCGAGCGGCGCAAGCCGCAGGACGGCAAGATCAAGTTCAAGCTGCCGGACGGGCGCGAGATCGAGCTCCGCGTCGCCACGATCCCGACCGCGAACCAGAACGAAGACATGGTCATGCGGGTCCTGTCCGCGAGCGAGCCGATCCAGCTCGACAAGCTCGGGATGACGGAGCGCAACCTCCGCGAGCTGAAGAGGATCGCGGAGAAGCCCTACGGGCTGATCCTCTGCGTCGGGCCGACCGGCTCGGGCAAGACGACCACGCTCCACTCCGTGCTCGGCTACATCAACAAGCCGGAGCGGAAGATCTGGACCGCGGAGGATCCCGTCGAGATCACGCAGTACGGCCTGCGCCAGGTCCAGGTGATGCCGAAGATCGGCTTCACGTTCGCCCAGGCGATGCGCGCCTTCCTCCGCGCCGACCCCGACGTGATCATGGTCGGTGAGATGCGCGACGAGGAGACGGCCTCCACCGGCATCGAGGCCTCGCTCACCGGCCACCTCGTCTTCTCGACGCTCCACACGAACAGCTCCGTGGAGACGGTCATCCGGCTCCTCGACATGGGCCTCGACTCGTTCAACTTCGCCGACGCGCTCCTGGGCGTCCTCGCCCAGCGGCTCGTCAAGCGCATCTGCTCGGAGTGCAAGACCGAGTACCACCCGGAGCGGAGGGAGTACGACGAGCTCGCCGAGGCGTACGGCCGCGAGGCGTTCGCGTCGGCGCCCCGGTACGACGAGTCGTTCGTGCTCTACAAGGGCAAGGGCTGTGCGAACTGCGCCAAGTCGGGCTACCGCGGCCGCGCGGGCATCCACGAGCTCCTCATCGCGAGCGACGAGGTGAAGCATCTCATCTCGACCAAGGCGCGGGTCGTCGAGATGCTGACGCTCGCGAAGTCCGAGGGGATGACGACGCTCGTCCAGGATGGCGTGCTGAAGTCGCTGCAGGGTCTCACGGACTTCCGGCAGGTCAAGGCCGTCGCGATCAAGTAGCTCCGCCCGGGGGCCGGGGGCACCCCTTCTCGACCACGCTGGCGTTCACCGTCACGGTAATTCCCTTCACGTCACGACCGAGTAACGCCCAGAAGCTACGGGTCTCGAAGGGGGCGCGCCGGCCCCCGGGCGGAGCTACTCGCGGTCGACCTTGACGTCCTTGAAGGTGCGGTAGAGCAGGAGGTCGTAGACGATCTTGAGGCCGCCGCCCAGGACGAACGGTGAGGAGAGGGCCACGGCCTGCATGACCCAGCCCGTCAGCGCGGGCGTCATGGCCTGCGCCACCGTGCGCGCGAGGTTCGTCGTCGCGGCCGCCGCCTCGCGCTCGTGGTCCTCGACGATCGCCATCACGTAGGCCTGCCGCGTGGGCACGTCCATCTGCGAGAGCAGGTGGCGCGCGAAGAGTAGAACCGCAGCCGCCGCGGCGGTCGGCGCGGCGGCGATCGCCACCAGGAAGACGTTGGAGACGAGGTGCGACAGGACCATCGTCGCCAGCAGGCCGAAGCGCCGGACGGCGCGCGGCGCGAGCAGCAGCGAGGCCGCCGTGAGCACCTGCGCCGTGCCGAACATCCAGCCGAGGGCCTCGAGGCCGAGGCCGTAGCGCGCGTGAAAGTAATAGGCGACGAGCGACTGCAGGACGAATCCGCCCGCGAACGAGTCGAGCGCCCCGAGCGCCGCGAGGCGGCGGATGAGCGGGCCCGAGGACAGCCGGGGCCCGACGTCGCGCGGCCGCGCCACCGGCGCGCCGCCGGCGAGCCGCGCGTACGCGAGGCACTGGACGGCGGCGCCCGCGAGGAAGAAGAGAAAGAGCCGCGACGGGGCCAGCATGCCCGCCAGCGCGGACCCGACCGCCGCGGCCGCGTAGCCGGCGAGGTTGTAGGCGCTGAGCACCGTCGTGCGCCGCCGGGCGTCCACGGCGCGAGCGATCAGCACCTGCTCGAGCGCGAGGAACGGGCCCGTCTCGCCGGTGCCCACGGCGAGGTTGCCGAGCATCGCCGCGAGGACGACGAGCCGCGGATCGCGGGAGGCCAGGAGGATCAGCGCCGCCGTTCCCGACAGGAGGGCGAGTCCCACGAGGACGGGGCGGCCGCCGAACCGCTCCGCCGGGCGGCGGATCGCCCACGTCAGCGCCGCGCTCCCGACGAGCGTGAGGGTGATCGCCGTGCCGATCCCGGCCGTGCCCACCCCCAGGTTGCTCAGGTAGAGCGGGAACAGGACGCCGAGGAAGCCGTAACAGAAGGTCCGGGCCGCCTTCGCTCCGAACACCGCGACGACGTCGGGGTGAATCAAGGTCGCGCCTCCGGGATCCTAGGCGATGGGAGGTACTGGAGGGGGCTTGCCAAATAGCTCATCATGTGATGAGTATATTAGCAGGTGGAGGTGTCTCATGAATCCCGTGGAGCGCGCGCTCTATCAGGAGCTCACCCAGTTGCTCGACCGGCTGGCCGCCTCGATGCCGGAGGGCAGCGTCGACATGATCCGGGCCGCGAACCCCACGCTCAAGGCGCGGCTCGACGACGCGGACACGAATCTGGCGCAGGCGCGTGAGTCGGTGCTCGAGGCGTACGGTCGCTGGCGTCGGGCGCTCGAGGACGTCGAGAACCTCTGGGCGCTCGGCGCCTGGCGGTCAACCACGGCCGAAGAGCCGGCGGAGCAGGCCCCGGCGCTCGCCGCCTGAGAACATGGGGGGCTCCGGGCGCCCCCCAAGCCCCCCGGCGCTCCCGACGCGCTCGGCGGCGTAGGCCTGGCGCGCGGCCTCGAAGCGCTGCCAGTAGTCCGGCAGCTCGCGGGCGAGCACGGTCTGGACGGCCAGGAGCCGCGCCGTCTCGTCGCCGGCGGCGCGCTCGGCCGCCTCGACCTTCCGCCGCTGCTCCGGCCCCACGTCGGCGGCGAGGGTCCGGAGGCGCTCGAGGAACGCGCGCACCTGCGCGGCGAACTCCGCCCGGTCGCGCGCGCTGTCGGCCGCGGGCGCCGGCAGCCCGAGGGCCCGCCGCCGCTGCACCAGCGCGTCGAGGCAGAGGAAGTCGATCGCTTCTTCGAGGCGCTCGCGAAGCTCGACGTCGATGCGTGCCGCGAGGTCGGCGGGCCGGCTCGAGTGCGGCTCCATCGTCGGCTCACTATACCAATACCCGATCCCTTCGCCCCCGACAGGGAGTCGGGGAGGACCAAAGGTCACGGTAAGGCCGCTCGATGGCCCCGCTCCCCGGCATCAACGCGACTGATTCACCGAGTGCTCTCCCTTGAGTGGCGCTCGATCAGCCGTTTCGTCAACAGCACGAGACCGAAAATCTGCGTCCATTCTGAGACAATGTTGCCGACGACCTGGCCCCATTTGGTCTCAGAGTCCATCGAAGCATAAAGCGCAATCCATCCGATCCCCGTGATGACGAGAAAAATGCTAAGAGAGTGGTCGCGCAGTCCCTCCCAGACGGGACTCAAGAGGTTCTTCGGTGGACGTCGACTCTCAGCCGAGCCCTTTTCGTACAAGTACTTGGTCGCAAATACCATGACCACGACGCCCGACCAGTCGGCGATGGCATTGCCAAAGAATGAACCGAGATGGGTGCTGGGGCTGGAGACACTGTACAGACAAATCCACAACGTGAGGATGCCGGCCGAGGTGATGCTCAACGAATGCTGACGAATGAAGCGGTGTTCTTGGCGATGTGTTCTGGCCATTCCGAATCTCCCATGCGTGGCGCAGATGACGGGCGTCCGGGCCGCGTTCGATCCCTCGCCCGCCCTCACGTTTCCGGCCATCGGCCCGCGCCTACCTACCCGCCCACGAAGGGCGATGTCAAGGTCGGACTGCATGGGCCACAGGGCCTACGCCTGGGCTGCGCGAGCACCGAGGGCTGGCGTCGCGGTCGTTGTCCGCGTCTTGTCCGTGTTCGTTCTGCGCGAGACGGGAAATCCTGCGCTTGACGGCGGCCAGGAGCGCGGTCTAAAGGCGCAGAAAGTGAGAGGACGCGCCGAATGGGCGGGTGTGCCGGCGTACCGATGCTAAGATCGTGACGTGGTAGCTCGCGTCCTCTGCGCGACGTTCGTCGTCGTCCTCGCGCTCTCCGGCCGCGTCGCCGCGCAGGTGCCCGACTTCGCGGGCGTGGACGAGGCGGCGGCGGACGCCGTCGCCTCCGGCGAGATTCCGGGAATCGTCCTGCTGGTCGGGCGTGGCGACGAGATCCTCATCCATCGCGCCTGGGGGTCCCGCCGGCTCGTGCCCGACGCCGTCCCGATGACGCGCGACACGATCTTCGACATCGCCTCCCTCACGAAGCCGGTCGGCACGACGCTCGCGGTCCTCTCGCTCGTCGAGCGCGGCGCGATCAAGCTCGACGCGCCGCTCGGACGGTACCTGAAGGAGTTCCGCGGCGCGGCCTTCCAGGGAGTCACGATCGAGCGGATGCTGACGCACGGCGCCGGCTTCACGGCGTACCCGCCGAACAGCGTCGTGGTGGGCGGCTTTCCGGACGTGGCGCGGGCGCTCGCCAAGCTTCCGCTCGACTATCCGCCCGGCTCGGCGTTCCAGTACAGCGACACCGGCTTCATCCTTCTCGGGGAGGTCGTCCGCCGCGTGAGCGGCGATCCGCTCGACCGGTATCTCGAGCGCGCGTTCTTCCGCCCGCTCGGTCTGCGCGACACGAGCTTCCGCCCGTCGGCGAGGGTCCGCGGCCGCATCGCGCCGACCGAGTACACGGGCGGCCGCATGCTGCAGGGCGAGGTCAACGACCCCCGCGCGCGCCTGCTCGGCGGCGTCGCCGGCCACGCCGGCATGTTCTCGACGGCCGCCGACCTCGCGCGCATCTGCCGCATGCTGCTCCACGGCGGCACCCTCGGCGGCCACCGGTTCCTCAAGCCGGAGACGGTGCAGCTCATGTGGGAGTCGGCGCCCGGCGGCCGGGGCACGCGCACGCTCGGCTGGGACCTCTCCTCGCCGTACTCGCGCCCGATGGCGCTGTTCTTCCCGATGGGCTCCGTCGGCCACACGGGCTACACGGGCACGACGCTCTGGATCGACCCGCCGAGCGGCGTCTATCTCATCTTGCTCACGAACCGCATCCACCCCTGGGGCGGCGGTGCCGCGCGGATCCTCGAGCTGCGGGGCCGAGTCGCCGCCGCGGTCGGCGCGGCGCTCTTCAACCCGCCTGAGGTATTGGCGCAGCTCACGTCCGGCTCGACCGCCGCCGATCCGCCCGCGCCCGAGGCCCCCCCGCCGCCGCCCGTCAAGGTCACTCCGGGCGGCGTGCGCACCGGACTCGACGTCGTGAGGGACCAGAAGTTCACGGCGTTCGTGGGCCAGTCGATCGGCCTCGTCACCAACCAGACCGGCGTCGACGCGGCGGGGCGGCGCGCGATCGATCTCTTCGCCGCGGCGCCCGGCGTGCGGCTCCAGGCGATCTTCACGCCCGAGCACGGGATCCTGGGCGAGGCGATCACCGACGTCGCCAACTCGCGGGACCCCGTCACCGGGCGTCCCATCTGGAGCCTCTACGGCGCGACGCGGCGGCCCACGCGCGAGATGCTGAAGGACGTCTCGCTCCTGGTCTTCGACATCCAGGACGTCGGCGTGCGCTACTACACCTATCTGACGACCCTCATCTACGTCATGGAGGAGGCGGCCCGACAGGGCATCCCGGTCGTCGTCCTCGACCGGCCGAACCCGATCACCGGCCGCGTGGTCGAGGGGCCGCTGATGGACCCCGACCTCGAGTCGTTCACGGCGCCCCACACGATCCCCGTCCGCACCGGCCTGACGATCGGCGAGTTCGCGCGCCTGGTCGCCGCCGAGCGGAGCATCCCCGTCTCGCTCACCGTGGTGCCGCTCGAGGGCTGGGACCGGAACTCCTGGTACGACGAGACCGGCCTCGCCTGGGTCAACCCGTCGCCGAACATCCGCTCCGTGACCCAGGCGCTCCTCTATTCGGGCGTCGGGCTCCTCGAGGCCACGAACCTCTCGGTCGGGCGGGGGACGGACACGCCGTTCGAGGTGGTGGGGGCGCCGTGGATCGAGCCCGTGGCCCTCGCGGACGCCCTCAACCGCCTCGCGCTGCCCGGCGTGAGGTTCGATCCCACGTCGTTCACGCCGACGGCCGACCGCTACGCGAACGTGGTGTGCGACGGCGTGCGGCTCGTCGTGACCGATCGCGACGCGATCCGCCCGGTGACGGTGGCGCTCGCGCTCGCGCGCGAGCTACGCGCGCGTCACCGGGACCAGTGGAGGCCCGAGAGCATCCAGAACCTCCTGGTGAACCGGTTCACGATGTGGGCCTTCCTGAGGGGCGAGCTCCTCGAGCGGCTGGTCACCTGGACCGAGATCGACCGCAGCAGCTTCTTGAACCGGCGCGCGTCGTATCTCATCTATCGCTAGCCCTCCCCGAGGTCTGGTCAGCGCCCGGCGGCACGCTCCACGACGCGGACGTTCTTGAGGTTTTCCCGGAGCCGGCCCCGGAGCGCGGCGGGCACCGTGACCACGCCCGGGTCGCCGTCGCTCACGAACCGCTCGTCCGGATGCTGCTCGAAATGCCCGAGCCAGCGCCGGAGCTCGCTCTCGAGCGCCTGGATGCGCGGCAGCCGCACCGGGTCCCACGCGGCGGAGAACGGCGACGGCGCGGCGCCGCCCGCGACCATCAGGATGCCGTCGTGGCGGTAGGCCACGCCCTTGGCCGAGCCGGAGAGCGCCCAGCTCACGTCCCGCGGGTAGACGCCGTGCGGGAGCGCGAGCGTGCGCGGGCGGTAGTCGGGCACGTGGCGCTGGATCCACGCCTGGGCGCCGGCGATCTGCGCGCGGACGGTCGCCTCGTCGTACTTGCCGAGGTTCGCGTGCCAGAGCGTGTGATTGCCGATCTCGTAGCCGTGGCTCACGAGGAACTGGAGCTTCCGCGTGACGTGCTCGGGCTGGTTGAAGAGCCGGTTCGGCGGGTCGGCCGCGGGGAGCACGAAGAAGGTCGCGCCGCGCCCGAAGTCCGGCCGCTCGCGCGCGAACGCCTCGAGGATCCCGACGGCCGACTTCGGGTCGATCTCGAGCCCCCCGCGCTGCTCGAGGTAGCGGAACTGGCCCGGCGACGAGTCGTCGAAGGTGAGGACCACGGGCGTCGTGCCCGCGGGCAGCGCGATGCGGCCGTCGAGGAGGTCGCCGAGGGTGACGAGCCGGTAGCCCTTGGCGTAGAGCGTCTCGAGGTCGCGCCGGAAATTCTCGGGGGTGCGCGTCCAGCGCTCCTCCGGGTAGTCGATCTTGTGGTACTCGAGGATCATCACGCGGCCGAGCTCGTTGGGCGGCAGGTCGGCCGCGACGGCGAACGAGGCGAGCAGCAGCGCGGCGGTGACGATGAGCGCGACGAGGAGCAGGAGCCTCACTTGGCGGCGAGCGCCTCCCTCTGCTGCGCGTCCTTCGGGCGGAGCGCCGCGGCCGTGTAGTCGTTGCGCGGGTTCCAGAGCATCCAGCCCGCCGCGCCCGCGTCGTCGGCGGCCTTCATCTGGGCGCGGATCTCGTTGACGCCGAAGATCCGGCGGTCGAAGGCGTAGTCGCGGAAGTCTTGCAGCCACGGCCGCACGCGCACCCGCGTGTGCGCCGCGCGCTTCCGGATCAGGCGCACGCTCTCGAAGACGACCTGGTAGGGATGCTCGACCGGGTTCGCGAAGCCCGGGATACCCTTGTGGTAGCCCGACGGGTAGACCATCGGCGAGATGAAGTCGAGGTGCGGGGTCAGCTCCTCGATGCGCTGGCCGATGTCCGTGTCGTTCTCGTTGAACGCGGTGTAGCCGAAGACGTCGGCGGCGATGAACGCGCCCAGCGCCCCGAGCTCCCGTCGCGCGCGCTCGAGGAAGCCCGCGATCGCCGGCAGGCGCGTCTCCTTCGTGTTGGGCTTGGCGTACCGCGCGGCGCCGAGGCGGCCGTCGGTCGGGAAGCGCACGTAGTCGAACTGGACCTCGTCGAACCCCCGGCGGACGGCCTCGCGCGCGATCGCGATGTTGTAGTCCCACACTTCTTCCTGGAACGGGTCCATCCACGCGAGCCGCTCGTTGTCGATCCACGGCGTCCCGGTGCGCGTGTCGATGACCGCGAGGTCGGGCCGGGCGCGGGCGAGGACGTTGTCCTTGAAGGTCACGATGCGCGCGATCGTGTAGATCCCGCGCGCCTTGAGATTCGCCATGAGCGCGTCGAAGTCGCGCAGCGTGGCGGGACCCTGCGCGCCGGCCGCGAGGGCCTGCTCGAGCTCGGTGGCGTAGAGGATCCAGCCGCGATCGCCCTTCACGTCGATGACCACCGCGTTCAGCTCGGTGCGCTCGGCCAGCTCGAGGACGCGGCCCCGGATCCCCCGGTCGCCGACACCGAAGTAGGTGAGGTAGGCCGCCTTGACGACCTGGGGCTTGAGGACCACCACGACCGCGCCCCGCTGTGGCGGCACGAGCGTCTTCTCGAAGCCCGGCAGCTTCACGAGGAGCGGCGCCGCGGGCGGGACGTTCTGCAGGTGGAACGCGCCCTCGGCGTCGGTCCGGTGCTCGGCGCCGCCGACCACCACCGAGGCGCCCTCGACCGGCCGGCGCTCGGGGTCGAGCACGCGGCCCGTGACGGTCGGGCCCCACGTCGGGCCCACGGGCTGCGGTCGCTCGGGCGTCGGCCGCAACACCGGGGGGGCGGGCGGCCGCACGACCGTCGTCGCGCGCGTGTCGGCCGGGTACAGGAGGATCAGGTACCCGCTGGCGATCGCGAGGCTCAGGAGGAGGAGCGCAAACCCGCCGTCCAGTAGATGGCGGCGAGCCGACACGGGGCCGGAGGCTTCGTGCATCGCTGGTTCTTCGACCATAACCCCTCGATTCAGAGCGTACCAAGAAAAAATAATGCGGCTACAATTCGTCGCATGCTCGACCCGCGCTTCGGCTGCGAGACCGCGACGACGCGCACGCTCCGCGTCAACGGCCTCGACCTCTCGTTCCTCGAGTGGGGCGCTTCCGGAAACCCCGCGCTCTGCTTCCTGCACGGCGGCGCCGCGCACGCGCACTGGTTCGATCGCGTCGCGCCCGCGTTCGCCGATCGCTTCCACGTGCTCGCGCTCGACCAGCGCGGCCACGGCGAGAGCGAGTGGGCGGTGCCCGCCGCGTACGCGACCCGGGACTTCGCGGCCGACCTCCTCGCCATGATGGACGCGCTCGGCGTCGCGCGCATGGTGTTCGCCGGCCACTCGATGGGCGGCCACAACACGATGGGCTTCGCCGCCTGGCACCCCGAGCGCGTGCGCGCGGCCGTGATCATCGACGCGCGGCCCTCGCTGCCGCCGGAGCGGCTCGACCGCATGCACGCGCGCGGCCGGCGGCCGCCGCGGCTCCACCCGACGGTGGACCACGCCGTGCGGGCCTTTCACCTCCTGCCGCCCGACACGACCGCCGACCCCGCGTTCCTCGCCCACGTGGCGCGCGCGGGCGTGACCGCGCGCGACGGCGGCTTCACGTACCGCTTCGACCCCGCGTGCTACGCGGCGCGCGACCCCGTGGACAACTGGCTGCTCCTGCCGAAGGTCACCGCGCCGACGCTCGTCGTGCGCGGCGAGCACTCACCGGTGCTCCCGCGCGAGATCGCCGAGCGCATGCTCGCGGCGCTCCCACGCGCGTCGCTGGTCGAGATCCCCGGCGCTTTCCACCACCTCGTGCTCGACGCGCCCGACGCGTTCGTCCACGCCCTCGACGACTTCCTCGCGCGAGCGCTCTGACGCCGCGGCCCGACGCCGCGTGCAACCTCCGCCAAGCTTGGCGCCGCACCGGAGATCGGGCTGGACATGCGCGGGGCGGTCTCGGACTATACCTGTCGGCGCGCCCCTCCTCGGTGTGTCCGCCGGATGGACCGCGATAGTCGGGCGCGAAAGGCGTTGAAATGGCTCAAGAGAACGGCAGGATCGTTCGTGCGCTATGCGGCGCCATCAACGGCCGCGACTGGGACGCATGGCGGCAACTGCTCTCGGACGACTGCGAGTGGGTCTTCGTGGAGCGCGGCATCACCGGGGGCACCTTACGGGGCGGCGTGGAAGTGGCGGCAGCGTTCAAGCAGTGGACGACGACTTTTCCGGACCTGCGAATGGATATCGACAATCTCATCGTCGCCGGCGAGACGGTGGTCGCCGAATGGAGCGCACGAGGGACACAGCACGGTCCGCTCAAACGGGGTGAAGGCTGGTATCCAGCGACAGGGCGGTCGTTCACGCGGAGGGGCTGCTGGGTGGCGGAGCTACACGGCGGCCGGATCGTTCGCTTCCGAGCCTATACCGATGCCAAGACGCTCCTGGATCAGCTCGGTCTCGCGTCGACGACCCCGCATCTCCTCCCCCCATGATTGACGATACTGAAGCGAGCTGTTTCGGGACCTGCGCCAGGGCCGGTGCGCTCGCGCGGCTCGGCTCAGTCAAGCTGAGACACTGGCCGGCGCCTGCCCGATTGGGATGGGAGGGACCGCCGGCGGCGCCGGCCCCGCACCCAGCTACTCGCGCACGCGCTCGACGCGGACGGCGCAGACCTTGTATTCGGGGATCTTCGAGGACGGGTCGAAGGCCGAGTTCGTCAGGAAGTTCGCGGCCGACTCCTCGAGCTTCACGAAGGGCACGAACAGCGCGCCCGGCCGCACCGCCTCCGTCACCCGCGCGTAGCCCGCGAGTTCGCCACGGCGCGACTCCACGCGCACGCGCGTGCCCGTCTCGACACCGAGGCGCCGCGCGTCGCTCGGATGGATCGCCACCTCGAGATGCGGCGCGAGCTCCAGGAGCCCCTGGACGCGCCGCGTGAGCGTCCCGCCGTGCCAGTGGTAGAGGAGCCGGCCGGTGTTGAGGACGAAGGGGAAGTCCGCGTCCGGCAGCTCGGCGGCCTCGGCGAGCTGGAGCGCCGGGACGAAGCGCGCCCGCCCGCGCGGGAACGATTCGGCATAGAGGAAGCGCGTGCCCGGGTGGTCCGGGCCGGGGCACGGCCACTGGATCCCGCCCTCGCGATCGAGCCGCGCGTGCGACAGGCCCGCGAGGAAGGGCCAGAGGCGCGCCATCTCGTCGAAGATCGCCGCCGGGCCCGCGTAGTCGAACTGGCGTCTGACCTCGACGCCGAGCCGCCGCGCCACGCGGCGGGCCAGCTCGCACGTGATCCACCAGTCGGGCCGCGCGTCGCCGGGCGGGGCGAGGGCGGCGCGGACGCGCTGAACGCGGCGCTCCGAGTTGGTGAACGTGCCTTCCTTCTCGGCGAAGGCCGCCGCCGGCAGGAAGACGTGGGCGCGCTCGGCCGTCTCGTGCATGAAGAGATCCTGGACGACGAGGAAGTCGAGCTGGCCGAGCGCCTTCTCGGCGTGGTGGAGGTCGGGCTCGGAGAGGAGCGGGTTCTCGCCGATGACGTACATGGCGCGCGTCTCGCCCGTGAGGCAGCCCTCGACCATCTCCGTCACGACGCGGCCGGTGCGTCCCGGCGGCCGCGCTCCCCAGGCCTCCTCGAACTTCGCGAGCGTGTCGGGATCGTACCGCGCGTAGCCGGGCAGGTTCGTCGGGATGCAGCCCGCATCGCCGCAGCCCTGGACGTTGTTCTGGCCGCGCAGCGGCGAGATCCCGCTGCCCGCGAAGCCCATCTGGCCGGCGACGAGGGAGAGGTTCAGGAGCGCGTGGGCGTTGTGGATCCCGTTCGTGTGCTGGGTGATCCCCATACCCCAGACGAGGCATGACCCGGCGAAGGGCGGCCTCGCGTACCAGCGCGCAGCCCGCGCGACGTCCCCTGCGGGAACGCCCGTGACGCGCTCGGCGCGCTCGAGCGTGAAGCCCTCGAGCGACGCGCGCCAGGCCTCGAAGCCTTCGGTGCGCGCGCGGATGAACGCGTCGTTTGCGAGGCCCTCGTCGAGGATCACGCGCGCCATCGTGTTGAAGAGCGCCGTGTCGGTGCCCGGCCGGTTCTGGATCCAGAGGTCCGCCTGGTCGCAGAGCTCGATGCGCTTGGGATTGACGACGACGAGCCGCGCCCCGCGACTCACGGCCCGGCGGAAGCGGACCGCGATGACGGGGTGATTCGCGGAGGCGTCGGCGCCCACCACCAGAAGGCAGCCGGCGTCCTCGTAGTCCTGGTAAGAGTTCGACGTCGCGCCCGAGCCCATCGAGACGAGCATCGCCTCCACGGACGGCGAGTGGCAGAGCCGCGTGCAGTGGTCCACGTCGTTCGTCTGCATGACGACGCGGCAGAACTTCTGGACGACGTAGCCGTCCTCGTTGGTGGCCTTGGCGCTCGCGAGGGCGCCGAAGGCGCCGCGGTGCGTCGCGAGCCCCTCCGCGGCCGCGTCGAGCGCCTCGTCCCAGCCCACCGCGACCCAGCGGCCGTCGCGCCGGACCATCGGGCGCGTGATCCGGTCGCGCGAGTGGATGAAGCCGGTGCCGAAGCGCCCCTTGACGCAGAGCATGCCGAGGCTCGACCGGTTCGACGGCACGTCGTCCGTCATGAGGGCGAGCCGATCGTCCTCGCGCACGCCCACCTCGATCCCGCAGCCGACGCCGCAGTACGGGCACGTCGTCTCCACGCGCGTGACGATCTTCCCGGGCGTCTCCTTCGGGCGCAGGGCGCCCGTCGGGCACGTCGCGACGCACTGGCCGCACGAGGTGCAGACCGAGGACGCCATCGGGCCGTCGCCGAAGACGCCGACGCGCGTCGCGTGGCCACGGCCCAGGAGCGAGATGGCGCCGATCTGCTGGACCTCGTCGCACGCCACGGTGCACCGGCCGCAGAGGATACACGCCTCGCGGTCGAGGACGAAGAACGACTTGGACGCGTCCACGTCGTACCGGTGGAGCGGCGGGTGCGAGGGCTCGAGCAGCCCATGACGCGCGGACGCGGCCCCGACCTGCGCGAAGCCGGCGCGCTCGGGCGATGGCGCGAGCATCGAGAGCGTCAGGTCGAGGACGCCGCGGCGCACGCGCACGGCGTCGGGATGCTCCGTCGCGACGACCATGCCGTCGCGCGCCGGCAGGTGGCACGCGGCCGGGAGCCCGCGCTGACCCTCGACGTGCACCAGGCACGTCCGGCACGCGCCGAGCGCCGCACGGTCAGGGTCCTTGCAGAGCTGGGGCAGCGCGATGCCGAGGCGGTTCACGCCGTCGAGGACGCTGGCGCCCTCCGGCAGCTCGACGCTCCGGCCGTCGATCGTGAGGATCACGCTGTCCTCATGATACGCCGAACTCCCCGGGGAACTCGGCGAGCCCGGAGAGGACGGCGAGCGGGGCGGCCTGGCCGAGGCCGCAGAGCGACGCCGTCTGGATCACCTCGCTGAGCGCCTGCACGCCGTCCACGTCTAGACGTCCGTCGAGCATGGCAAGGAGCCGCGCCGTCCCCTCCCGGCACGGCGTGCATTTCCCGCACGACTCGCGCGTGTTGAAGGCGAGGAGCGTCCTGACCGCGTCGCGTACGGACGCGGTCTCGTCGAGCGCGACCACGCCGCCCGTCCCGGGGTTCACGGGGCCGCGCGGCACGAGCGGCTCGTCGAACCGCCGCGGGTGGACGACGCTCCCCGACGGCCCGCCGAGGACCACGGCGGCGATCGGCCGCCCGGTGGGGGAGCCGCCGCCGATCTCCTCGAGAAGCGTCCGGAGTGTCGTGCCGAGCTCGAGCTCGACGATGCCCGCGCGCTTCACCCGGCCCGAGAGACCGAAGAGCTTGGTCCCGCGTCCGCCGCCGAGCCCGGCGAACCACGCCCCGCCCCGCTCGACGATCGGCGGTACGGCGCAGAGCGTCTCGACGTTGTTGATCACGGTGGGCCTGCCGAAGAGGCCCGACTCCACGGGGAAGGGCGGCCGCGTGCGCGGCATCGCGCGCCGGCCCTCGAGAGACTCGAGCAGCGCCGTCTCCTCGCCGAGCACGAAGCCGCCCGCGCCGCGTCGCAGCTCGAGCTCGAGCGAGAAGTCGGCGCCGAGGACGCGCGGGCCGACGAGCCCCCACGCCCGTGCCTGGGACAGGGCGGTGGTGAGCCGCTCGGCGGAGAGCTCGGCCTCGCCGTGGACGTAGACGACGCCGTGCGACGCGCCGGCGGCGTAGGCCGCGAGCAGCACCGCCTCCAGGAGGCGGTGCGGGTCGCCCTCCATCAGGTGACGGTCCTTGAAGATCCCGGGCTCGCCCTCCTCGCCGTTGACGACGACGTACTTCGGCGCGCCCGCCGCCGCTCGGCACGCCGCCCACTTCACGGCCGTCTGGAAGTAAGCGCCGCCGCGCCCCGTGAGGCCCGCCGCGCGCACCTCGTCGATCACGCGCTCGGGCCGACCCTCGTCGAGGACGCGCGCGAGCGTCGCGTAGCTCCCGCGGCGGATCGCGTCGGCGATGTCGCCCGGGTCGGTGACGCCGCAGCGCTCGAGCAGCACGCGCCGCTGCCGCGCGAGGACCTCGCCGCCGACGTCGGTCACGCGGTCGGCGGCGAGGGCGTCGAGGAACTTCCCGACGTCCGCCGCGGCGAGCGGGCCCGCGATGAGCCGTGGACGGCCGCCGCGCAGGACCTCGACGGCGGGCGCCGCCCAGCACATGCCGCCGCAGCCCGCGGCGACGACGCCGTAGGGGAGCTTTCGGCGCTCGACCTCGGCGCCGAGCGTGGCGAGCGTCTCGAGCGCGCCGACGGCGACGCCGCACGCCCCCACGCCGACGGCCAGGCGCGCGCCGGGTCGCCGGCGCTCGGCCTCGCGCGTGAGCGCGGCGAAGCGCTCCGCGGGACTTCCCGAGGCGGCTGGCGGCGGCGGGACGACCGGCGCCGGAGCGGACGCGTGGGACGCGCGGGGCGCGAGGATCCGGTCGAGGTCGGCCGGCGCGACGCGGCCGCGGTACGCGTGATCGATCTCGACGACCGGCGCGACGGCGCACGCGAAGGCGCAGTCGAGCTCCTCGAGCGTCACGGAGCCGTCGGCGGCGGTCGCGCCCGCGCGGACACCGAGCCGCGCCTCGCAGGCGGCGAGCAGCGCGCCGCCGCCGTTGACCCGGCAGCTGACCCCCGTGCAGACGCGGACGAGACGCCGTCCCGGGCGCCCGAGCCGGAGCTCGGGGTAGTGGCTCGCGACGCCCCACACCTCGCTCCTCGGCACGCGGAGGTGCGCGGCGACGGCGTCGAGCGCCTCGGGCGGGAGCCAGCGCTCCGCGCGCTGCACCGCCTGGAGCGCCGGCAGGAGCCACGTGCGCTCGCGGGGAAACTTCGCCAGCGGCTCGGAGATGTCTCGCATAATCGGAGTGCATGGTAGCCGACCCGAGCGTGTTCCGCGACCTCGCCTACGTGTTCGTCGCCGCCGTCGTGGGCGGCGCACTGGCCCGGCTCGCGCGGCAGCCGCTGATCCTCGGCTACGTGGCCGCTGGCATCCTCGTCGGTCCGCTCACGCCGGGCCCCGCGGTGTCGGACGTCCACGGCTTCGAGCTCATGGCGGAAGTCGGCGTGGTCCTCCTGATGTTCTCGATCGGCATCGAGCTCTCCTTGAAGGACCTCCTGGCCATCCGCCGCCTCGCGCTGGTGGGCGTGCCGCTCGGGCTTGCGGCCTTCATCGGCCTCGCGACCGGCCTCGGGCTGGCGCTGGGCTGGAGCGCGCTCCGGGCCCTCTCCGTCGGCATCGTGCTGTGCGTGCAGAGCACGATGGTCGCGGCGCGCCTGCTCATGGACCGTGGCGAGACGGGCTCGCGCCACGGCCGGCTGACGATCGGCATCCTGCTGGTCGAGGACCTCGCGGTGGTCGCGCTCATCATCCTGCTCCCGACGCTCGGCGCCCTCGACCGGGGCGGCCTCCTCGCGATCGCGAAGGCCCTCGGCACCGCCGCCCTGATCCTGGTGCCCTTCCTCGTCCTCGCGCGCCGGGTCGTGCCGCGCCTCCTCCTCCAGGCCGCGCGCATGCGGAGCGACGAGATGTTCCTGTTCGTCGCCCTCGCGGTGGGCCTCGCGACCGCCGCCCTCACGCAGGCGCTCGGGCTGTCAGTGGCGCTGGGCGCGTTCCTCGCGGGCCTCCTCATCAGCGAGTCGGACTTCGCGCACGACACGCTCGCGCGGCTCCTCCCGCTCCGCGACACCTTCGCCGCGCTGTTCTTCGTCACGCTCGGCATGCTGCTCGATCCCGCGCAGGTGCTCGCCAACCTCCCGCTCCTCGGCATCATGGTGGGCCTGATCGTCGTCGGGAACCTCGCCGTCTGGACGGCCGTCGTCCGCCTCTTCGGCGAGTCCGTCTGGAACGCGGTGCTGACGGCGGTCGCGCTCACCCAGATCGGCGAGTTCTCCTTCGTGCTCGTCCAGGTGGCGCGGCGCGCCGGGTATGTCGGCGACGATGTCTACAACGCGACGCTGGCGGCCTCGCTCCTCACGATCCTGCTCAACGCCTTGCTGGTCCAGAAGGCGCCCGGCTGGATCGGCGCCCTGCGCCTCCGGGGGGCGGGCCCGCCGCCGGCGGTCGCGCCGAGCCTCGAGGGCCACGTGATCCTCTGCGGCTACGGACGGGTGGGGAGCGCGATCGGGGAAGCGCTCGAGACCTTTGGCATTCGCTACGTCGCCGTCGAGACCGATCCCGACATCGTGAAGGGGCTCCAGGCGCGCGGGGTGCCGAGCCTGTTCGGGGACGCGGCGCGACGCGGGATCCTCGAGGCGGCGGGCGCGGCGCGGGCGGCGCTCGTGGTCGTGGCGCTGCCGGAGATGGAGCGCGCCCGGCTCGCCGTGCGCGCGCTGCGGGCGATCAACCCCCGGCTGCCGCTCCTGGCCCGCGCGCATCACACCGCGGCGCGCGACCTCCTGATCGACATGGGCGCGACGGAGGTGATCCAGCCGGAGGTCGAGGCGGCGGCGACGCTCCTGCGCCACAGCCTCGAGCGCCTGGCGGTCCCGCGTCCGAAGATCCTCGCCTACCTCGAGCGGCTCCGCGCGGCCGCGGACACGGCGCTGATCCTCGAGCCGCTCGGCCGCGAGGACCTGCCCTTCGCGCGCGACCTGACGCTCGGGGAGGGCCCGCTCGCCGGGCGCTCGCTCAGGGACCTCCGCGTGCGCGAGCGCTTCGGTGTCGTCGTCCTTACGGTGACGTGTCCGGACGGCGAGTTCGTCCCCAATCCCTCGGCCGAGACCGTGTTCCGCGCCGGGGACCGCGTCCGCGTCTTCGGCCTCCGGGAGCAGATCGAGCGCTTCGCCGCCGCCGGCGCGAGCCGCGGCTGACGACGGCGGCCGCGGGTCAGCGGAGCCCGAGCCGGCGCTCGTGCTCCTCGAGGTGGCGCCCGGCGGCGGCGGCGCTGGCGGGGTCGAGCCACTTCACCTGGGAGAGTCGCTGCCGCGCGGCCCTCAGGTGGGCGAGGTCCACCGCGCCCGACTCGTCGTGGTGGGGCAGGTGGCGGAGCTTCTTCCCGTCGGGCGCGATCTCCACCACCGCGAAGGCGGCGTCCGGCAGAGCGTCGATGCGCGCGCGGCTCCACTCCTCAGCGGCGGCCGGCGCCGCAGCCAGTGCTAAGAGGACGAGCGACGGGGCGAGTGTCCTCATCGCGGCGAGCCTAGGGTCGCGCACGCCGGGGCGCAACGTCCAAAGATCGATACGGCTCAGGCCACGCCCGAGTGGAGCGCGATCGTGCCGAGGCCGAGACGGCGCCAGCGGACGTCGCGCAGGCCGGCCCGCTCCATCGCGCGCGCGAGCTCCGCGGGCGTGACGAAGCGGTCCACCGACCGCGGCAGGTAGGTGTAGGCTTGGCGGTCGCCCGCGACGAGCGCGCCGAGGGCGGGCACGACGCGGCCGAAGTAGAGGCCGAAGAGGGCGCCCCACACGGGCACGTCGGGGCGCACGATCTCGAGCGCCAGCACACTGCCGCCCGGCATCGTCACGCGCCGCATCTCCCGGAGTCCGGTCTCGAGGTCCTCGAGGTTCCGCAGGAGGAAGGCCGACATCACGCACGCGAACGTTCGGCTCGGAAAGGGCAGGGCGAGCGCGTCGCAGGCGACGAGCGGCACGCGCCGGGCGTCGCGCGCGCCGAGCTTGGCGCGCGCCTCGCGCAGCATGCCCTCGGCGAAGTCGCCGCCGACGACGAGACGCGTCGGGTCGAGCGCGCGCAGCGCGAGGGCCAGGTCCGCGGTGCCGGTCGCGAGGTCGAGCGCGGGGCCGGGGAGCGCCGCGGCCGCCAGCCGCGCCACGTGGCGGCGCCACGCGTGGTGGCGGCCGCCCGTCATGAGCGAGTTCATCCGGTCGTAGCGCGCGGCGATGCGCGTGAACATCACCCTGACCGCGTCGGCCCGCTCGGGCACGATCATTGAAGGGCTCGCCTCGCCGGAGGCACCGTCTCGGCTCGCAGGGCCATCCTCTATATATAGAGACCGGCGACGACCGAGACGAGGACGATCAGGGCGATGTAGCCGTTGACGTTGAAGAAGGCGACGTCGAGACGCGAGAGGTCGCGCGGACTCACGAGCGAGTGCTCGTAGACGAGGAGCGTGACCACCGCGAGCCAGCCCGCCCAGTATGCGAGGCCCAGCCCCGTCAGCCACCCGAGGAGCGCCAGCGCCGCCGCCGTGAGGGCGTGGTTCACGCGCGCGGTGACGAGCGCCGGGCCGACGCCGAAGCGGGCGGGCACGGAATGGAGCCCCTGCGCGCGGTCCACGTCCACGTCCTGGCAGGCGTAGAGCAGGTCGAAGCCCGCGATCCAGACCGTGAGTGCGAACCAGAGGACGAGGGCGGGCGCGTCGAAGGCGCCGCGCACCGCGATCCAGCCGCCGGCCGCTGCGATTCCGTCGGTGAAGCCGAGGATCCAGTGGGACGTCCAGGTGAAGCGCTTCGTGTAGGAGTAGCCGACGAGGAAGACGAGGGCGAGCGGCGCCAACGCGAGGCAGAGCGGGTTCAGCCGCCACGCCGCGACGAACAGGAGCGCCGCCCCCGCCGCCGCGAAGAGCCGCAGCTCCCAGACGCCGAGCGAGCCCGTGGGGAGGTGGCGTCCCGCGGTTCTCGGATTCGCCGCGTCGATCGCGCGATCCACGACGCGGTTCGCCGCCATCGCGCACGTGCGCCCGCCCACCATCGCGGCCGTCACCCAGCCGAGCGTGCGCCAGCCGGGCCAGCCGCCGGCGGCGAGGACCATCGCGATGTAGGCGAAGGGGAGGGCGAAGACCGTGTGCTCGAACTTGATCGCGTCGAGCACGCGGCGGACGCGGTTCAGAGCCCGTAGTCCTTCCAGCGCCGCGTGACCAGCGCGCGGATCTCGTCCGTCATGACGATCTCCGCCGGCCAGGGCTGGACGACGTCGTCGAGCGCGCCCTTTTCGGTCGCGTCCACGCCGAGCTTACCGCCGAAGCGGTGCCGCAGCGCCGCGTGGTCGAGGTCGTCCATCGGGCCCTCGAGGACGACGAGGTCCCGCTTCGGGTCGATGTTGCCCGTGGCGCGCCAGGCGACCTCGGAGAGGTCGTGGACGTTCACGTGCTCGCTCACGACGACGAGCGTCTTCGCGAGCATCATGAGGCCCATGCCCCACAGCGCCGTCATGACCTTCCGCGCCTGGCCCGGGTAGCGCTTCTTGATCGAGACGATGACGAGGTTGTGGAACACGCCCTCGGCGGGCATGTTCAGGTCCACGACCTCCGGGAGCAGCAGGCGGATGATCGGCAGGAACAGCCGCTCGCTCGCCTTGCCGAGCCAGTAGTCCTCCTGGGGCGGGCGGCCGACGAGCGTCGTCGGGTAGATCGGCCGCCCGCGCCGCGTGACCGCGGCGAGATGGAACACGGGATAGTCGCGCGCGAGCGAGTAGTAGCCCGTGTGGTCGCCGAACGGCCCCTCGAGCCGTCGCTCGCGCGGGTCCACCCAGCCCTCCAGCACGATCTCGGCCTGCGCCGGCACCTCGAGGTCGTTCGTCACACAGCGGACCAGCTCGACGCCCTCGCCGCGGAGCCAGCCGGCGAAGACCACCTCGTCCACGCCGGGCGGCAGCGGCGCGGCCGCGGCGTAGATCAGCGCCGGGTCGCCGCCGAGCGCGATCGCGACGGGCATGCGCTCGGTCCCCGCGCTCTCCCGCGCGACGCGCTCGTGCTCGGCGCCGCCCTTGTGGGTCTGCCAGTGCATGCCGAGCGTCGCGTCGTCGAAGACCTGGAGCCGGTACATGCCGACGTTGCGCTGCCCGGTGCGCGGATCGCGCGTGAAGACGGCGGGGAGCGTGATGTAGCGGCCGCCGTCGCCCGGCCAGCAGCGGAGGATCGGGAGCCCCGCGAGCGACGGCTTCGCGGTGTCCACCACCTCCTGGCAGGGCGCCTGCGCGACGCGCCGCGGCCCGGCCTTGACGAGGTCGAAGAGCGTGCCGAGCTTCGCGAGCCGCTCGGCGAACGTCCCGGGCAGCTTCAGGTCGAGGAGCTTCGCGACGCGCTCGCCCAGCTCGTCGAGCTGCCCCACGCCGAGCGCCGCCGCCATCCGGTCGGCCGCGCCGAACGCGTTGACGAGCACCGGCACGTCGAAGCCCTCGACGCGCTCGAAGAGAAGCGCGACGTTCCGGTCGGCGGGGCCCTTCGAGACGCGGTCGGTGATCTCGGCGATCTCGAGGTCGCGCGAGACGGGGGCGGCGACCCGGCGCAGGCGGCCCGCCTGCTCGAGGTGGGCGGCGAACTCGCGGAGGTCGCGGAACGCGCTCACGCGCCGTCCGCGCTCACTCGTGGTAGAAGGTCGCGACGAGCCAGCCCGCCACCACGGGGAAGGCGAGGCTCGGGACCACGCGCACGGCGACGAACTTCCAGCCCATCAGCGGCGCCTCCCAGGCGATGATCCGCTGCATGCCGAAGAGGGACCACGCGGTCATGTAGGCGACGAGCGGCGGGAGCGCCGCGCCCGAGTGCGCGAGCGCGACCATGAGCGGCACGCTCACCATCGGCCCGCCCGGCGTGAGGACGCCGGCGACGGTCGCGATCAGGAGCGCGCGAAGGCCGCTCTGCTGGCCGAAATACCGCGAGACCACCTCCTGCGGCACGAGCACCTGCATGAGCCCGGCGAGGAACAGCGCGGGCACGAGCCGCGGCAGGATGAACCACAGCAGCGAGGCGCCGTGCTTGGCGCCGAGGAGGGGGAGCCCCGGGTCCTTGACGTACGCGACGACCGCGAGCGCCAGCGCGACCCCGACGAGGACCAGCGTGGAAGGGTCGAGCGGCCCGCGCATGGCGACCATTATTGCATAGGGGTGGGTGACCGAAGGATACTCGGCAGGTGGACGAGCGCACCCAGAGCCTGCTCGACGGCATCACCGCCGCGCTCGTCGTGGTGGACGCCGACCTGGCCGTCGTCGCCTGGAACCGGGCGATGGAGTGGGTCACCGGTGTCGCGCGCGCGGAGGCCCTCGGGCGGAAGGCCGACGCGGGCCTGCCGGTCCTGCGCGACCCGGAGCTCGTGGCGCGGCTCCGGGAGGCCGCCGCCGGCGGCGAGCCCGCGACGCTCGAGGTCCTCCACGCGGTGCCCGAGGACGAGCGCCCGCTCTGGCTCGAGGTGCACTGCGTGCCGTGGCGCGACGAGGCGGGGCGCGTCGTGGGCGGGCTCGGCGTCCTCGTCGACATCAGCGAGCGCCACCGGCGCGAGCTGTTTCTGAGAGCGATCGAGGCGATCGGCCACTCGCTCGCCTCCTCGCTCGACCTCGACGAGGTGCTCGACACGATCGTCACCAAGGCGCGCGAGGTCATGGGCGCGGAGGCCGCGCTCGTGGTCGCCTGGGACGGCGTCGCGCCCGCGTTCAGCGTCATGCGCGCGGTCGGGCGGCTCTCCCGTGAATACGCCGGCGCCGGCTCGATCCCGGCCGGCGGCGGGCCCGTCGCGCGCGCGATCCGCGAGGCGCGCCCGGTCGCGACGCGCAACATCCTCACGGACCCCAACGTCTGGCTCGCGCCGGAGCGGCGCGCCCAGGTCGCGCGCGAGGGCTACAAGGCCGCGGCCGCGGCGCCGCTCGCGGCGAAGGGGCGCGTGCACGGCGCGCTCGTCGTCCACTATTGGGAGGAGCGGACCTTCGGCGACGAGGAGCTGGCGGCGCTGAAGCTCCTCGCCGAGCAGGCCTCGCTCGCCATCCAGAACGCCCAGATCTACGGTCAGGCGGAGCGCCGCCGCGCGGTCGCGGAGGTGCTGGCGCGCCTGGCGCGCGAGCTGACGGCGAGCCTCGACGTCGAGCGGATCGCCGAGCTGCTGGCGCGCGGCGTCGTCGAGTTCATGGGCGCGCGCGTCGCCGTCGTGTTCCGCTACGAGAGCGAGGACGGCTCGCTCCACGCGCTCGCGGCCGCCGGCGACGACGCCGAGGCGATCCGCGGCGTGGTGCTCGGCGCGGGCGAGGGGGTGGCGGGGCGCGCGGTGGCCGAGCGCGCGACCGTCCTGGCCCGCGACATCCGGTCCGATCCCGACGTGCGCCTGTCCGCCGCCGTGCGCGAGCGCCTGAAGGAGGCGGCGTCCCGCGCGGCGATCGGCGTCCCGCTCCTGACCCACGAGCGCGTCATCGGCGCGCTGGCGCTCGGCGCGGACGAGGACCGCGTGTTCACGCCCGACGAGGTGCGCGCGCTCGAAGGTCTCGCCGACCAGGCGGCGCTCGCGTTCGAGAACGCGCGCCTGTACGCGACCGCGCGCGACAGCGTCGTGCGGCTGCGCGACACGCAGGCGCAGCTCGTGCAGGCGGCGAAGATGTCCGCGCTCGGCCAGCTCGTCTCGGGCGTGGCCCACGAGCTGAACAACCCCCTCTCCGTCATCATCGGCTACGGCCAGCTCCTGCTCGGCCGCGACCTGCCCGAGGTGGTCAAGCGTCCGGTCGAGCTCATGGTGTCGCAGGCCGACCGCATGGCGAAGATCGTCCGCAACCTCCTCTTCTTCTCGCGCCAGCGCCCGCCCGAGCGTGTCGGCGTGGACCTGAACGAGGTCCTCGATCGGACGCTCGCGCTCCGCGCGATCCAGCTGACGCTCTCCGGCATCGTCGTCGAGAAGGACCTCGCGGCGGAGCTGCCGCCGGTCTCCGGCGACCCGCACCAGCTCGAGCAGGTCTTCCTGAACCTCGTGCTGAACGCCGAGCAGGCCGTCCTCGAGACGCAGCGCGGCGGCCGCATCCTGCTGCGCACGCGCGTCGCCGAGGAGGGACACGCCGTCGAGGCGCAGGTGGTGGACGACGGGCCCGGCATCCCGGCCGAGGCGCTGCCGCACGTCTTCGAGCCGTTCTTCACGACCAAGACCGTCGGCACCGGCACGGGGCTCGGCCTGTCCGTCTCCTACGGCATCGTGCAGGAGCACGGCGGCCGGCTCACCGTCGAGAGCCGGCCAGGCGAGACCGTGTTCACGCTCGTGCTGCCGGTGCTGCGGCCCGCCGAGGCGCTGGCGCCGGAGCCGCCCGTGGTCCTGATGCCGATCAAGGGCGAGGGGCGCGTCGCCCTCGTCGTCGAGGACGAGCCGAGCGTGCTCGACCTCGTCGTCACGCTCCTCCACCAGACCGGCTGGAACGTGGACGTCGCGTCGGGCGGGCGCGAGGCCCTCGAGCGTGTGCGCGGCCGGCGGTACGACCTCGTCGTCTCCGACATGCGCATGGCCGAGGGGGGCGGCGAGGAGTTCTACCGGAGCGCGGTCGCGCGCGACGCGACGCTGCGGCCCCGCTTCCTCTTCATCACCGGCGACACGGCGAACCG
>DATFVL010000090.1 GCA_035260325.1 Candidatus Methylomirabilota bacterium
TGAGCCCCGTCATGGCGTCCGCGATCACGGTTTTGGTGGGCACCCCCGTGCAGGCCTTGGCGAACATGTCGATCACGATCCACTTGTTGACGACTTCGCCCGCCTTGCGGTCCGCGGGCGCCGGCCAGGACACGAGCTTTCCGGTTTCCAGCACACGCAGGTCGGGCTTGAACCGCGGCTCCTTGTCCCACTCGGGATCGCGGTCATAGGCATGGAGGAACGGGGCGTGGTACATGAAGGCGGACCTGTACCATGCCGCGACCTGCTTCGGGTCCATCAGCCAGCGCAGGAAGTGCTTGGCCGCTTCCGGATCCGGCGTGTGATTGAAGATGCCGTGGGTGACGGGCACCAGGCTGTGGAAGCGTCCCTTCGGCCCCTTGGGGTTCAGCGCATGGTCGATCACCTTGCCCATGTCCGGCAGATCGCGCTTGGCGGAGATCAGGATGCTCATGGCGTTGTTGGTGCACGAGATCTGGCTGGTCAGGAACGCCTTGTTGTTGGCGGGATCCAGCCAGCCGACGCAGTCGTCGAGGCAGGCATCCTTGTACAGCTTGCGCACGTAGTCCACGGCGCGCGCCGTCTCCGCGGAGTCCAGCGTGATCGTCTTGCCATCCTTGGCGACGACCTGCCCGCCGAAGCCCCACAGGAGCGGCAGGAGCCAGGAGTTGTTGTCGGCGAAGCCATGGCCCATGGACATCCCGTAGGGGTGGCCGGCTTTCTTCAGCTTGGTCCCGGCCTCGAGGAACTCCTCCCAGGTATCGGGGAAGGTGTGTATCCCGGCGGCGTCGAACCAATCTCTGCGGTAGACCATCGTCTGGCCGATGTTGCCGAAGGGCACGGACTTCCACTTGCCCCCCCACACCGAGAGGTTCTTGATCTCCGGGTACCATCCACCCTGCTGGCGGCCCACTTCCTCGGCGATGTCCGACACGTCCAGCAGGCCTTCCCGGTACAGCCACTCCTGCTGGACCCAGGCCGCGTCCACGGGCGCCTTGCTCTCCACGATCGACACCGTGCGGGGCACGGCCGATCCGCCCGCCGCGACGATCTCGTAGCTGAGCTTGATGCCGGTTTCCTGCTGGTATCGGGGTATCAGCACGTTCTTGAAGTGCTCGTCGAACTCCTTCACGTACGAGCTTTCGCGCATGAACGTGATCTGCGCGGGCTTGGCCCTGGCCTCGCGCGGGCGCCAGCCCGCGCCGACGGTGGCGCCGGTGGCGCCGGCCGCGGCGAGCTTCAGGAAATCGCGGCGCGACGTGGACCCACGAAAAGAATCGGAGCGAGCCATTTGTCCCTCCCCATCCCGCCGAACCCTGGTGGCGATGCGGCTCCCTTGGTCGATGCGCCCGAGGATTCGCCCGAAGAGGCGCCGTGTCAAGTGGCTTTCGGCCAGCTGCAAGACGAACTCCCGGGCGTGCCGAGGGGCCGTCCGGCGGAGACGCGCTCGGGTCAGGCGAAGAGCGCGCCGGCGGCCGTGTCCAGCATGCGCGTCCCGCGCACCTCCTGGTCGAACAGCGGGACGATCGCGCGGACGCCGTCGCCGAACTTCTCGCGGATCGTGACGAGGTGCTCGTCCTGCATGCCGATCCGGTTCCGCACGAACTCCGGCACGTCGCCGCCGAGCGCCTGGCGGTCGAGCACCATGTTCACGACCACGCCGCCGACCGGGATGCCGAACTCGTGGAACCAGCCGATGAACCGGCTGATGACGGCGATCGGCAGCGCCTCCGGCAGCGTCACGAAGAAGAACGCGGTCTTCGCGTCGTCGGTGAGCAGCCGCCGCGCCTGGCCCATGCGCTCGCGGAAGCCGAGCAGGTACTCGAGCAGCGGGTCGGCCTCCTTCTTCTTGGTGAACGAGAGCATCTCGCGCAGCGTCCGCGCCTCCTCGCGCGACTTAAGCATCTTGTCCACCCAGAGCGAGTAGACCTTGGACATGCCGAGGAGCCGGCGGGCGTTGGCGGTCGGCGCCGTGTCGAAAACGTACACGTCGTACTCGTTCTTCAGCATCAGGTCGACCATGTTCTCGAACATCGCCGACTCCTCGAACGCCGGGTTCATCGTGGCCGACTCGACGAAGTCGTCGGCCTTGGTCGAGATGTCGGCGAACTTCAGGAACCACTGGATCTTCTCGCGGATCTCCCGCTTCGAGCGCTCGATCGTGTCGCGCGTGTCGATCTCGTAAGCGAAGAGCCCGCCGACGCCGGTCACCGCCGTGTGACGCTCGGCCACGTTCTGGCCGAGGAGCCCCGAGAGACTGTGCACCGGGTTGGTGGAGGCGAGCAGGGTCCGGCGCCCCTGCCTGGCGAGCCAGAGCGCGGTCGTGCCGGCCATCGCCGTCTTACCGACGCCGCCCTTGCCGCCGAAGAAGAGGTACTTGAGCTCGCGATGCGCGGCGAGGTAGCCCGCCATCGACGTCCGGATCGGCACCTGGGAGGCGACGAGGTTCATCCCCGGTCCTCCTCGAAGAGCCGCCGCGCGAGGCGCTCGATCATCGGCAGGCCGGTGACGTCGCGCTCCATCTCCGGCACGTACGCGAGCACCTCGCTCCCGAACGAGCCCCGGATGTCCTCCAGGTACTTCTTCTGCATGGTGATCCGGTTGCGGAGGTAGGGCGGGATGTTCCCCTGCCCGAGGTCGGCGGGCAGGACGCGGTTCACGACATAGCCGGAGATCGGTACGTCGAACTTCGCGAAGAGCTCCGCCGCCTTCTTGGTGTCGAGGATGATCATCTCCTCCGGCACCACCACGAAGAAGAAGGCCGTCCGCTTCTTGTCGGTCAGGATCTGGGACGAGGCGTTGATGCGCTCCTTGATGTACATCAGCTCGCCCAGGATCTGGTCCTCGGCGATCGTGTCCTCGCGGCGCATGGTCGCCGCGACCTGGTCGTACTGGCGCATGTCCTGCCGGAGCTTCGTGATCTTGTTGATCCACTCGTCGTAGACCTTCGCCATGCTGAGGTAGTAGAGCGCGTGGCCGAGCGGGACCAGGTCGTAGATGTAGTAGTCGTAGTCGCCCTTGACGATGATGTCCACGACCGCGTCGAAGATCGCGCTCTCCTCCATCGCGGGCTCCGCCGAGGCGGCCGCGATGTAATTGTCGATCTCCTCGGGGACCTTGTCGAAGCCGTACATGTCCAGGATCTTCTTGCGGATCTCCTCCTGGTAGTCCTTGATCCGCCGGTCGGCGTCCACCTCCTGCGCCCAGAGGTTCTCGATGATCGGCACGGGCCCCTTGCCGAAGATGTCCCGCTGGAAGATGTCGGAGAGGCTCGCCTGGGGATCGACCGAGAAGAGGAGCACGCGCTTGCCCTGCCGCGCGAGCCAGAAGGCGCTCGTCGCCGAGAGCGTCGTCTTGCCGAGCCCGCCCTTGCCGCCGAACATGATGTACCGCCGGTCCGGCTGGCTCTCGAACACGGTCCGGAGCGACACGGCTAGCCCAGGACGTCGGTGACGTCGCGCTCGCGCAGCATCCGGCGCTTCCAGCCGGCGATCTGCGGCGTGACGTAGGGCAGGAGCCGGAGCGCGTAGTAGGGCGGCAGGATCGGCACGCCGAGCAGGTCGCCCATCGTGATCAGGATGAACAGGTGCTCCATGCTCGCCCGCGTGCGGACGGCGTGCCGGGTCATCTCGTGCGAGGACATGCCGTAGACGATGTCCCGGAACACGCCCAGCACGCCCTTCTTCTTCGGCTTCGTCTCGTCGGCCATCGCTCTCTCCGTCTCAGAGTCCGTGCAGGTCGTACTCGTCCTTTTCCCAGAATTCCCGGCGCCGCGCCATGTGCCGTTTCCACGTCGCGATCTCGGGCACGACGTACGGCAGCAGCCGGAGCGAGTAGACCGGCGGCAGCACCGGCACGCCGATCAGGTCGCCGAACGTCACGACCATGAAGACCGCTTCGAGCTCGTGCCGCATCTCCACGGCGTGCCGGGCGAACTCGTACCCCGTCATGCCGTAGAAGAACTTGGAGGCCGCCGCCCTCAGACCGGTGAGGCGCTCCGCGAAGGAGCGGGTCATGCCGGCTCCGCGATCCGGCGCCCGGGAGAGCCGCGGCTCCCCCGGGCGCCACGTGAGAAGCGCGTCAGGCGCGCGCCGCCGCCGGCCTCGGCTGCGTCACCGGATGGCGGCGATAGCGCTGGAACGCGCGCCAGCCGTCGATGCCGATGAGGACCGCCGCCGCCACGAGCAGCAGCGCCACGAGCACCATCAGCCCCGAGCCGACGACGGGGATCATGCGTCCCGCCGCGAGGTTAGGGTTGTAGACGTTCGCGTAGATGTTGTACGCGGTGACCAGGAGCGACGCCAGCGTCGTGAGGTACATGAAGAGCGCCGGCAGGCCCGCGTAGAGCCAGTTCTTGCCGACGGACGCCAGCCACACGGTCACCAGCAGGAGCGACAGCGCCGCCATCATCTGGTTGGCGCCGCCGAAGAGCTGCCAGAGGTAGACCCACGTCCCGGTCATCATCAGGAGGATCGCCAGCGCGACGCAGATCAGCGACGCGACGTGCTGGTTGCGGACCGGCGGGATCACGTCGCCCAGCCACTCGCTGAGCGTGATCCGCTGGACGCGGAACAGGAGCTGCGTGACGACGAGCACGATGACGATGAAGGCCGCGAACGCGAGCGACGTCGCGTACTGGATCGGCAGGCCCCAGACGCTGATGAACCCGCCGAGCCCGGTCGCGAAGGCGCCGACCGGCGCGCCCTTGGCGCCGACGGAGACGGCCAGGAGCGCCAGCAGGCCGAGCAGGAACTCGGCGAACATCGAGCCGCCCCCGATCGGGAGCATGTCGGCCTCGTTCTGGATCTGGCGCGCCGTGCCGACCGCGCCGAAGAGCGCGTGCCATCCAGAGATGGCGCCGCACGCGATCGTCACGAAGAGCATCGGCCAGAGCGGCATGATCCCGGCCGGACCGAGCTGCACGTTGAAGCCCTTGAAGGCGGGGATGACGAACTGCGCGACCTCGGGCTTGAGGAATGGCGCCACGAGGGCGCCCGTGAGGCCGAGCACCATGGAGAGCGCGGTGATCCAGAAGCCCACGTAGATGACGGGCTGCGCCATGCGCCAGATGGGCAGCACCGAGCCCGCGTAGCAGAACGCCGAGATCGCCAGCGCCCAGAAGAGCAGGCTCGGCATGAGCTTCGCGTCGGCGCCCTTGAAGTTCGCGAGCGTGGGATCGAAGTAGGTCACGAGCGGCGCGCCGCCGGACAGGCTGTTGAGGCCGGCGTTGAACGCCTTGAAGACCTCCTCCGTGAAGCCGCCGCCGAGGATCGCGATGAGCGTCACGCCGACGGTCAGGACCGTCGCGCCGACGAGCCCGGTGCGCCAGCGGTAGAGCATCTGGCCCAGCAGGAGCCCCATCACCGTGAGGACGATGACGCCGAGCTGGGTCTTCGGCTGCGCCTCGAGCACGGTGGCCATGATGCCGACGAACGCGCCGGCCACGAGCAGGAGATAGAAGAAGATGAACACGAAGAGGATCGACCGCGTGCGCGGCGACACGAGCCGGTGCGCGATCGCCGAGAGGCTGTTGCCCTCGTTGCGGACCGAGATCACGATCCCGCTGTAGTCGCTGGCCCACCCGAGGAACGACACGCCGAGGATCAGCCAGATGATCGCCGGCAGCCAGCCCCAGAGGTTGGCGGCCACGATCGCGCCGATGATCGGCCCGGCGGCGGCGATCGACTTGAAGTGGTAGCCGAACAGGATGTTCCTGTTCGTCGGCATGAAGTCGACGCCATCCATGTAGAGCGTGGCGGGCGTGGCCCGCTTCGGATCGGCCTGGATGACGCGGCGGTCGATTCGCCGGGCGTAGAGGGTGTACGCGAGGTACACCGTCACCGCCCCGATGATGACTGCCAATAAGGTATTCATCCTGCCTCCTCCTTGGTCAGTGTGCGTTCGATGACGGCGACCGGGTCGCGGATGGCTCCTCCTTTCGACGGAGCGCCTGGGCGATCAGGGCGTCCACCCGCGAGAAATCCGAGCCGACGTATCGCTGGCCCTCGATCGCGAAGGCCGGGTAGCGCCAGAAGCGGTGGACGAGGGACTTGACGAACCCTTCGAGCGACGCGACGTCGATCAGCCGGATGCGGACCCGCTGGTCGAACTTCTCCGGCAGCGTGCCCGCCCACGTGGAGAGGTCGTGGAACTCGGCCTTGAGGTCGTCCGGCAGGGCCGACTGGGCGAGGTCCCGCTGCACCTTCTGCCGGAGCCCCATGACCTGCCAGGTCACTTCGCAGTGCTTTCAGTGGTTGTACTGGGTGGGGACGTAGGTGACGATGTCGACGCGGACGGAGCGGTCCAGGGACATCGAGGTCATCGACCACCCTCCCCCGACGAGCCGTTAACTACCGGCCATGGCTGCGAGAATACTACTATAGGCGAGCGTCCTGGACCGAACTTTCGGGGAGCCATGACGATGGGGAACGACAGGTGGCTGGAGCTGGACGACGAGGCACTCGAGCGCCTGCTGGTCGAGCGCTGGCTCACGCGCGGCGTGACGCTGGCGGTCATCCTGATCGCCGCGATCGCCGCGACCTGGCTCGGCCTCCGCGGCGTCGAGACGCTCGCGGATCACGTGACCGTCGGCGTCTTCGTGGCCCTGGCTCTCGCCGCGGGGGTCGTCGGCTTCACGATGCGCCAGGAGGATCTTCGGATCATCCGCGAGCTGCGCCGCCGGCGCGCCGCCTCGCCGATTCCTTGACGGGCGTCGGGGCTCGAAGGTAGAGTCAGACCGACCGGTCGGTCTGACGGAGGGAGCCCTGCCGTGCACTTTGCCGACAGCCGTTTAGCGCCCGTCTGGGACAGGGTCCAGGCCGGCCGGCGCCTCACCCGCGACGACGGCCTCCTCCTCTTCGAGACCGACGACCTCCTGGGCGTCGGCCGCATGGCCGACCACGTGAAGTCGCGTCGCGAGGGCGACCGCGTCTACTTCGTCATCAACCGCTATATCTCGCCTACGAACGTCTGCGTGCTCTCGTGCGCGTTCTGCGGCTTCGCGCGGAAGAAGGGTGAGGCGGGCGCGTTCGAGTACACGGCCGAGGACATCGTCGGGATGGTTCGCGACGAGGTCCGCGAGGTCCACATCGTCGGCGGCCACCACCCCGACTGGCCGTTCGAGTACTACGAGGGCGTCGTCGCGGCGCTCCACGCCGCGCGCCCCGACGTGCAGATCAAGGCCTTCACCGCGGCGGAGATCGATTACTTCTGCCGGCGCTCGAAGCTCGAGCCCCGGGAGGTGCTGACGCGCCTGCAGGCCGCGGGGCTCCAGACCATGCCGGGCGGCGGCGCCGAGATCTTCTCGGCGCGCGTGGCGAAGCTCTTGAAGTACACGGGCAAGGCCGACGCCGAGCGCTGGTGCGAGATCCACGGCCTCGCCCACTCGCTCGGGATTCGGACGAACGCGACGATGCTCTACGGCCACATCGAGACGCGCGAAGAGCGCGTGGACCACCTGCTCCGCCTGCGCGCCCAGCAGGACGCGTCGGGCGGGTTCCTGACGTTCATCGCCCTGCCCTACCAGGTCGGGACCACGAGGCTCGTGCCGCGGCCCACGCCGCCCGCGGACAACCTGCGCACGATCGCGGCGGCACGCCTGCTCCTCGACAACTTCCCCCACGTCGAGGCCTACTGGGTGCTCCTCGGCGAGGAGACGGCGTCCATCGCGCTCCA
>DATFVL010000091.1 GCA_035260325.1 Candidatus Methylomirabilota bacterium
CGCTCATGAGCGCGTGAGCACCCGGCCGGCGCCCGCCGCGTGGAAGCTGCCGCGGTCCACGACCAGGGCGCCGTTGACGACGACGTACGGAATGCCGCCGGGGTACCGGTGGGGGTCGGCGAAGGTCGCCTCGTCCTTCACGGTCGCCGGATCGAAGACGGCGAGGTCGGCGGCGGCCCCCGCGCGCACGACGCCCCGGTCGCGGAGGCCGAGCCGCGCGGCCGGCATCCCCGTCATCTTGTGGACCGCCGTCTCGAGCGAGAAGAGCTTCTGCTCGCGCGCGTACTCGCCGAGGACGCGGGGAAACGTCCCGTACATGCGCGGGTGCGGCTTGCCGTGCTTCGGCCCCACCCCCTCGGACAGCCCGATCGAGTCCGAGCCGATCATGATGGCCGGATGCGCCAGCACCTTGGCGACGTTCGCGAGGTTCTGCGAGAACGAGACCATCCCGACCGTCGCGCGCTCCTCGAGCAGGAGGTCCAGCATCGCCTCGGCGGGCGTCTTGCCCGCCTGCCGCGCGAAGGCCGCCAGCGTGAGGCCCTCCACCTCGTGCCGGCGGCACGTCGCGATCAGAATCTCGTCGAACCCAACCCCGCCCTGCGAGAGGGTGCGCCAGCGCTCGCCGTCCACCAGGCACTCCTCGACGATGCGCCGGCGCGTCGCCTTGTCGGCGATCCGCTCGAGGAGCTTCGGCAGGCCGCCGTCGTGGACCCAGGCGGGCAGGAGGTTGTCCATCTTGGTGCTGCCCGCGTGATAGGGATAGACGTCGCCGGCGACGTCGACGCCGCGTGCTCGTGCGTCGTCGATCAACCGCAGCACGCGGTCCATCTTGCCCCAGTTCTCACGCCCGCCCACCTTCACGTGGGCGATCTGCACGCCGACTCCGCTCTCCTCGCCGATGCGGATCGCCTCGCGGATCGAGTCCTCGACCGTCGCGCTCTCGCCGCGGACGTGCGAGAAGTAGAGGCCACCGCGTTTGGCCATGGAGCGGGCCAGCGCGATCAGCTCCTCGGTGGTCGCGTAGGCGCTCGGCGGGTAGACGAGCCCGGTCGAGTAGCCCCACGCGCCGGCGTCCATCGCCTCGTCGAGCAGCCGCTGCATGCTCCGCACGGCGTCGGGCGAGGCCGGGCGGTTGGCCGGGCCGACGGCGGCGAGCCGCAGCGCGCCGTGCCCGACGAAGTGAATGACATTGATCGACGGCCGGACGGAGCGGAGCGCGTCGAGGTACTGGCCGAAGGTCTCCCAGCGGAGATCGACGCTCGCGCCGATGCCGCCCGCCCAGTCGCGGACGGCGTGCTCGCCTCCCGGCGCGATCGGCGCCTGGGAGAAGGAGCACATGCCGACGACCTCGGTCGTGCAGCCCTGCCGGAGCTTCGACTCCGCCGCGGGGCAGCCGAGGTAGAAGAGGTCCGAGTGGGAGTGCGCGTCGATGAAGCCCGGCGCGACGACGAGGCCGCTGGCGTCGATCACGCGCGCGGCCTGGCCCTCGAGCCGGGGCGCCACGGCGGCGATCCTGTCACCCTCGAGCGCCACGTCCGCGGCGCGCGCGGGCGCGCCGGTGCCGTCCACGAGCGCGCCGTTTCGCACGAGCAACGACCAGGCCACCGCCTACTCCTCGACGATCGTTACCGACGTCATCCGGTCGCCCTGCCGGATCCGGTCGACGTGCTCCATGCCGGAGGTGACGCGGCCGAAGACCGTGTACTGGCCGTCGAGGTGCGGCGTGGAGCCGTAACAGATGTAGAACTGGCTGCCCGCCGAGTCCGGGTGCTGGCTGCGCGCCATCGCCAGGGCCCCGCGGACGTGCTTCTGCGTGTTGAACTCGGCCTTGATCGTGTAGCCCGGGCCGCCGGTCCCGTTGCCCTTGGGGCAGCCACCCTGCACGACGAAGTCGGGGACGACCCGGTGGAAGGTGAGGCCGCTGTAGAAGCCCTTCTTCGCCAGCGTGACGAAGTTCTCGACCGTCTTCGGCGCGTCCGCGGCGAAGAACTCCAGCCGGATCTCGCCGCCCTTGTCCAGCACGATGACCGCCGTCTGCTTCACGTGCGACTCCTCATGGGCCCACGATCCGGACGGTCCGGATCCGGTCGCCGACCTGAAGCCGGTCCGCGAGCTCCATCCCCTTCACGACGCGGCCGAAGACCGTGTACTGGCCGTCGAGGCCGCGCGCGGGCTTCAGCGTGATGTAGAACTGGCTGCCCGCGGAGTCCGGGTCGTCGCCGCGCGCCATGCCGAGCGCGCCGCGCTCGTGCGGCCGCCTGTTGAACTCGGCCTTGATCGTGTAGCCCGGGCCGCCCGTGCCCACCCGCGCGTTGCCGGGCGGCAGGGTCTTCGACTGCGGGTCGCCCGCCTGCACCACCCAGTCCTCGACGCGGTGGAAGCGCTGGCCGTCGTAGAAGCCCTGCCGCGCGAGCTTCGTGAAGTTCTCGACGTGCCGGGGCGCGTCCGCGGGGAACAGCTCGAGCGTGATCTGCCCGCCCTTCTCGAGCGTGATGACCGCCTGCGGCGCGGGCGCGGCCTTCCCCGGCGCCGTCTGGGCGAGCCCCGGCGCCGCCACCGCGGCCATCACGAGGAGGGCGGGGGCCAGCGAGCGTCCGATCACCGTGCGCAGCCTCCGGGACGTGAGCGTACGCGTCATTATACTCAACACGCTCAGCACGTCACGCCCCACACGCAGCGCGAGAAGGTGGGAAACAGGACCGTCAGGACGAGGGCCGCCAGGACGACGACGAGCGCCGTCACCCAGAAGCCGGTCGACCGGAGGAACTGGAGCCGGCCGTCCTCGCGGATGGGCGGCGCCGGGGGCACGCCCGCGTCGTGCGTGGCGCGGTGGAGCGCGGTCAGGGCGCGGCGGATGCGGAGCGTCTCGTCGTCGCCGATCCCGATGAAGTAGAGGCCGACCCTGTCCGTCCCGACCGACTTGACCAGCGCCGCCGCGACCACCACCGGCGGCGCGCCGGGCTCGAGCTCGATCTCGAGCCGCACGTTCGCCCCCGCGCGGAGGGGCGTGCGCGTCCGCGCCGTGCAGCCCTGGACCGAGAGGTCGAGCATCTCGCCCTCGATCCTCGTGCCGCCGCTCACGGCGACGAGCGGCGCGCGCAGCGGGACGCGCTCGTACTCGCGGCGGTCCTCCGCCTGCTTCGCGTAGCGCTTGCCCCACTGGAGCGCGCGGAACCGGCGCGCGCAGAGCTGGCAGCGGTAGGGATAGACGTAGAACGCGCTGAGCGCGTGCTCGAGGACGCCCTCGCGATGGCAGCGCCGCGCGCGCGCCTGACCGCACTTCGGGCAGCGGAGCGCGCCCATGCCCAGAGGGTACTATGGCGGGTGCCGTCCGCCCTAGATTCGCGTGACACCTGTCGCCTCGGATTCCGCGTGATACGATGGACAGATGCAGCAGCGCGAGAGCATCCGCAACATCGCGATCATCGCCCACGTCGACCACGGCAAGACCACCCTCGTGGACGCCATGCTCTGGCAGTCCGGCCTCTTCCGCGAGAACGAGTCGGTCCCCGAGCGGATCATGGACTCGATCGACCTCGAGCGGGAGAAGGGCATCACGATCATGGCCAAGAACACGGCCGTCGTGTACCGGGACGTCCGCGTCAACATCGTGGACACGCCGGGGCACGCGGACTTCGGTTCGGAGGTCGAGCGGACGCTGACGCTGGTGGACGGGGTGCTGCTCCTCGTGGACGCGGCCGAGGGGCCGCTGCCGCAGACGCGGTTCGTGCTGAAGAAGGCGCTCGAGGCGGGCCTGCCGCCGATCGTCGTCGTCAACAAGATCGACCGCGCCGACGCGCGCCCGGCGGAGGTCCTCGACGAGATCTACGACCTCTTCATCGACCTCGACGCGACCGAGGACCAGCTCGAGTTCCCCGTCCTCTACACCGACGCCCGGCTGGGCACGGCCACGCGCCGCCTCGCGGAGCCCGGCCAGTCGCTCGAGCCGCTCTTCGAGACGATCCTCGCCACGGTCCCGGCGCCGCGGTTCGATCCCGCGGCGGGGCTCCAGTTCCGGGTCGCGATGCTCGACTGGGACGACTACGTGGGCCGGCTGCTCATCGGGCGGATCGTCAACGGTCGGATCCGCCAGGCCGACCGCGTGGCGGTCGTCCATCGCGACGGCTCGACCGAGTTCGCGAAGGTCACCGTCCTCTACGGCTACGAGGGCCTGAAGCGGATCGAGATCGCGGAGGCGGGCCCGGGCGACATCGTCGCGATCGCCGGCATCGAGGTCATCGAGATCGGCGAGACGGTGGCGGACGCGGAGAGCCCGCAGGCCCTCCCGCTCATCCGGATCGACGAGCCGACCGTGTCGATGCTCTTCTCGGCCAACGTCTCGCCGTTCGCCGGCCGGGAGGGCCGGTTCGTCACCTCGCCCCAGCTCCGCGACCGGCTGATGAAGGAGAAGCGCGTCAACGTCGGCATCCGCGTCGAGGAGACGGACTCGCCCGACACCTTCCGCGTCTCGGGCCGCGGCGAGCTGCAGCTCGCGATCCTCATCGAGATGATGCGGCGCGAGGGCTACGAGGTCGAGGTCGGCAAGCCGACCATCATCACGCGCGCGGAGGGCGGCCGGACGCTCGAGCCGATGGAGTATCTCGTCATCGACGTCCCCGAGGAGTACATCGGCGCCATCACCCAGAAGATCGGCCCGCGGCGGGGCGCGATGGCGAAGATGGTCAACCACGGGACGGGACGCGTGCGGCTCGAGTACCGCATCCCCGCGCGCGGCCTCATCGGCTACCGCACCGAGTTCCTCACCGACACCCGCGGCACCGGCCTCCTCAACCACCTCTTCGACGGCTGGGACGAATGGCAGGGCGAGATCGAGCACCGGCAGAACGGCGCGCTCGTCGCCGACCGGGCGGGCCGCACCACCGCGTACGCGATCGACAACCTCCAGGCCCGCGGCGTGATGTTCGTCGCCCCCGGCCTCGAGGTCTACGAGGGGATGATCGTCGGCGAGAACGCGCGCGACAACGACCTCGACGTCAACATCACGAAGGAGAAGAAGCTCACCAACATGCGCGCGTCCACCGCGGACGACGCCACCAAGCTCACCCCGCCCCGCGTCATGAACCTCGAGCAGTGCCTCGAGTGGATCCGCGAGGACGAGCTGCTCGAGGTGACGCCGAAGTCGCTCCGCCTGCGGAAGCGCGCGCTCGCCGGCCGCCGCCGCTTCTAATCACCGTCAGGGGGAGCGGCGCCGCTCCCCCCGACACCCCCCACCGATGACCCGCGGCGGGCTTGCCCGGAAATCCGTTGCGCCGGCGGAGCCGGCGCTCGAAGGAACGCCTCAGACCCTCAGAGCTGCAGCACCACGATCCCGGCGATCGTGACGCCGGCGCCCAGCAGCGCGCCGCGGGACAGCCGCTCGCCGAAGAAGACGAACCCGAGCGGGATCGCGAACATCGGTGCCGTCGACGACAGCACCGCCGCCACCCCGACGCCAGCGTACTTGACCCCGGCCACGAACAGCACCGAGCTCACCGCGGTGAGGACGCTCAGCACGGCGAGCCGCGCGAGCACCGGCCGCCCGCGCCGGCCGAGCCCGTCGAGGGCGCCGCGCGCCCACGGCGTCGCCCAGAGGGTCGCCGCCGCCAGCGGCAGCCGGATCGCCTGCGCAATCACCGGCTCCACCTCGCGGAGCGGTGGCTTGAGGACGACGATGGAAACCGCCCACGCGAGCGACGCGAGCGTCGCCGTTCCCACCCCGAACCAGAACCGCTCGTCCGGCGCGCGCTCCGCCCAGGGCGCGACGATCAGCGTGAGCCCGCCGAGGGTCAGGAGCGTGCCGGCGGCGAGCGTGGGCGTGAGCGGCTCGTCGAGGAAGGCCGCGGCGAGCAGGGCGGCGCCCACCGGGTAGGTCATCGAGATCGTCATGGCGCGGCCCACGCCGAGGACGCGCGTGCTCTCGAAGAACACCGTGTCGCCGACCGTGATCGCCGCGACGATCGACAGGGCCAGGAGGCCGAACGCGCCGGCGGACATGGCGGTGAGCGCGCCGATCCCGCCCGTCGCGAGGACCCAGGCGAGGAGGATCGCGCCCCCGACGCTCGAGCGGAGCGCGTTGATGCCGAACGACCCGAGCTCGCCGATCAGCGAGCGCACGAGGAGGCTGGTCACCGCCCAGCTCAGCGCGGAGGCCAGGGCGGCGAGCGCGCCCAGCGTCGTCTCGGCGATCACCCGGAGATCGTAGACCCGCGGGGCATCGCTAGCCCTCCAGGATGAACGTCACCTCGATCGTCGCCCGGTACTCCGTGATCTTCCCCTTCTCGACGTGCGCCTTCTGCTCCAGGAGGTGGATGCCCGTGACGTTCCGGAGCGTCTTGTTCGCCCGCTTCATGGCCTCGTCCGCGGCCTCCTGCCAGCCTCGCGGAGACGACCCGATGATCTTGGTGACCCGTGCGACCGCCATGGTATGGCCTCCTTGGGAGCGACTGAGGGTCAGGCTCGCCGGATCCGCTCCAGGTCCTCCAGCGCCGCCTGGACGCGCGGCCAGGCGAGGAACGAGTCCTTCAGCGCGCGCTCGGGCGCGCGCGCGGCCGTCGCGTCGATCGTCTCGGCGGCGAGGCGCGCCGTGGCGACGGCGGCCTCGACCTTCTTCTGCTCCACCTGCGCGCGCGCCAGGAGGTGCGCGGCCTGCCACGTGAGCGTCGGGTACTGGATCCGGCGCGCGATGGCGAGCGCTTCGCCGAGATCGTGCTCCGCCTGCGCCCACCGCCGCGCGCGCAGCGCGATCTCACCTCTGACCGCCAAGGACTTCCCGACGTACTTCATCGAGCCGGTCGCGTGCGCCTGCACCAGCGCCCGCTCGATCTGCCCGAGCGCCCCCTCCGGCTGCCCATCGGCGAGCAGCGTCTCCGCGAGGTAGACGGCGGTGTGGATCGACCAGCGCCAGCGGTGGGCGCCGAATCCGAATTTCTCCACGCGCGTCATGCAGTCCTCGAGATGGCCCAGCGCCTTCCGCGGCCCGTCCAGGCTCAGGTGGTCGAGACCGAGGTTGATGGCCGCGCTGATCTCGACGTTGGGGTTCTTGATGCGGCGGCCGAGGTCGGCGCTCTCGAGGTCGAGCTCGCGGGCGCGCGCGAAGTCGCCGAGCTCCTGGTGGAGCCAGCCGAGGGTGTTGCCGAGGCGGGCCTGGAAGAAAAGGTTGTTGCGCTCGCGGGCCTTGGCGAGACCGTCCTGGATGATGGCGCGCGCCTGCGCGTACTCGCCGAGGCCGATGTGGGCGAGGCAGGTGAAGGCGGGCCCGAGCAGCTCGAAGAAGCCGTCGTGGATCTCCGCGGCGGCCGCCTGCGCCCGACGGGTCACCGCGATTGCGTTCCGGAAGTCGCCGCGCCACTCGGCGTGGGCGCCGAGCCAGGTCAGGTTCTGCGCGATGGTGTCGCGGAAGCCCCCAGCCTCGCTGATGCGGAGCGACTCGTGGAGGTTCCGGTCAGCGTCGACCAGCTTGCCGTCGACCTGATCCAGGAGCGCCAGGTAGGTGAGACTCTTGGCGAGCACCGGCTGATCGCCGGTCTCTCGAGCGATGGCGTGCGCTTCTTCGGCGAACCGCTTCACGGCGGGGATGTTCTCCGTGGAGAAGGTCGCGTAGTGCTCGAGGGCCAGGTCGACCAGCGCCTCGCCCTCCGCGTGGCGGTCGCGCGCCTGCCGCGCCAGCCCCAGCATCCGGGTCGACTCCGCGATCGCGTCGGCATACCGTGTGAGGAGGAACCACACGCGGCTCCGGCGTTGATGGATCTCCATGAGCCGCCGCGGAGGCAAGGGCGCTGAGATCCGCGGCGCCACCTCGAGCGCGCGGCCGTAGACGTCGAGGGCGAGCTGGTTGGCGTAGGCGTCCTTGGCCCGGTCGCCCGAGCTCACGAGATAGTCGAACGCCTTCGCCCACTCCTCGCCCTGCGAGAAGTGATGCGCCAGCTCTTCGTAGTGGTCGGTCAACCGGTCCGCGTAGAGCTCCTCGATCGCGTAGCCGACGGCGCGGTGGAGCTCCCGGCGCCGCTCCTTCAGCAGGCTGTTGTAGGCGACGTCCTGGATCACCGCGTGCTTGAAGATGTAGGCCGGCTCCGCGAGCAGTCCGAGCTCGTAGATGATCTCGAGCTTCTTCAGTTCGAGCAGCAGCCCCTCCAGGCGGTCCTCGAGTCCGCCGACGCGCTGCAGGAGCCGGACCAGGAACTGCCGGCCGATCACCGAGGCGAGCTGGACCGTGCGCTTGCCGTCGTCGCCGAGCCGGTCGAGCCGCGCCATGATGATGTCCTGGATCGTGTCGGGCACGCTGACCCCGCCGATCTGCTCGACGAGCCGGTAACCGTCACCCTCCTTCCGGAGCACGCCGAGGTCGAGGAGCGTCTTGGTCACCTCCTCGATGAACAGCGGCACGCCCTCGGCCTTCTGCATGAGCGCGGCCCGGAGCTCGTCGGGGAGCCGTTCGGCGCCGAGGACCCCGCCGGCCATCGCGAGCGCCTCGGCCTCGGACAGCGTGTGGAGCGCGAGCGACGTGAAGAAGCTGCGCGACCCGAACGGCGGATTGTACCCGACGCGATAGGTCAGGACGAGCATGAGCGGCACGCTCGCGACCGAATCGATGACGGACGCGAGGTACTCTTCCGTGCTCGGGTCCACCCAGTGGAGGTCCTCGATCACGAGCACGAGCGGGCGGAGCCGCGCGCCGCGCAGCGAGAGTGCGCGAACCGCGTCGAAGATCTTCCGGCGCCGCGCGGCGGCGTCCATGACGGGGATCGCGGGATCGCCTGGATCGACGGAGAGCAGATGCCGCACGTACGGGATGTGAGGCTCCAGCTCGCCCATGCGGCGCATCCCGTGCTCGACCTTCGCGATGATCTCGGGCTCGCCGTCGAACTCCTCGATCCTGAAGTTCTCGCGGAGCTGGTCGGTGAGCGGCAGGAACGGGATCGACTGGCCGAAGGACACGCACTGTCCCTCGAGCCATGTCATGTTCTCTCCGACGTCGCCGAGCCAGCGACGGAACTCGAGGAGCAGGCGCGACTTGCCGATCCCCGCGTCCCCGGCGACGAGGACGACCTGGCCGCGGCCGGCCTTCACCTCCGCGAAGCGCTCGTGCAGGGTCGCGAGCTCGCGCTCCCGTCCGACGAGCGGTGTGAGGCCGCGCTCGACGGCCGCCTCGAGCCGCGAGCGCCGCGCGCGCGGGCGGAGCACCTCGAACGCGCGGACCGGCGCGTGGCCCTTGACCTCCCGCTCGCCGAGGTCGAGCGTCTCGAAGTAGCCCGCGATCACCCTGTGCGTCGCCTCGGTCACGACCACGCTGCCCGGCCGCGCGCTCTGCTGCATCCGCGCCGCGAGGTTCGTCGTGTCGCCGACCGCGGTGTAGTCCATGCGGAGGTCGTCGCCGATCTTGCCGACGACGACGGGCCCGGTATTGACGCCGATGCGCATCTGGACGCCGACCCCGCGCTGCCCTTGCAGCTCCTTCCCGTAGTCGCGCAGCGCGCGATGGATGCCGAGCGCCGCGTGCACCGCGCGCCGCGGGCCATCCTCGTGGGCGATCGGCGCGCCGAAGAGGGCCATGACGCCGTCGCCCGTGTACTGGTTGATCGTGCCCTCGAACCGGTGCACCTCGGCGGTGATCAGCTCGAAGCAGCGGTCCATGATGCGGTGGACCTCCTCGGGATCGAGCTTCTCGGCGAGCGCGGTGAACCCGGCGGCGTCGGCGAAGAGCACCGTCACCTGGCGGCGCTCGCCCTCGAGCGCCGAGCGCGACTTGAGGATCTTGTCGGCGAGGTGCTTCGGAGTGTACGACGCGCGCGGGCTCCGGGACTCGGCCGGCGGGGAGGGCCTCGGCGCCGCCGCGGGAGGCGCCGCAGCGGGAGGCGTCGCTGGGGCCGCCGCCTCCCCGACGCGGTGGCCGCATGCTCCGCAGAACTTGGCGCCCGACCGGAGCGCCGCGCCACACGCCGGACACGCGGCCTCGAGCGCGGCGCCGCACTGGTCGCAGAAGTGATTCTGCGGGGGGTTGTCGGCCTGGCAGCCGGGACAGCGCATGGCGGGATTATAAGCGCACGGGGCGTTGACGGGCGCCGGACCGGGCCCTAGCATCAGCGCGTGAGGCTCGTCCTCTACGCGGCGGTCGCCGTCGCCGGGTTTCTCGGCGCGAGCCTCCTCGTCTTCTGGCTCGCGGTGCGGCCGCCGCGGCTCGTCGTCGCGCTGACCCCCAAGGACGTCGGACTCGTCGTCGAGGACGTGACGATCACGACCGACGACGGTCTCCGGCTCGCGGCGTGGCTCGTCCC